>CAYRJH010000015.1:14726-21094 GCA_964424685.1 uncultured Actinomycetota bacterium
TCGTTGCTATTGAAAATATTGGCAATCTCGAAGAAGTCGTCAAAATACCGGTAAATGCTTCGGGAAGAAATCATTCCGCATTCAGGTTTAGAACAGGGGACAGGGTAAGCCTTCTTGACCTGCTCAAAGCCTCTCTTATAAGTTCCCATAATAATGCCATAGTTGCACTGGCAGAATATGTTTCGGGCAGCCAGGAAGACTTTGTATTGCTGATGAATGTAAAAGCAAAAGAAATAGGCGCATATGATACGTTTTTCCAGAATACAAACGGGCTCGACAGCGAATTCCCGGAACATAAATCAACAGCGGCAGATTTAGCCAAAATTGCAGGTTACTGCATGAAGAATGACTTATTCTGTGAAATAGTTAATACAGAGAATGATACTATCAAAATAAATAATGAAGAAATTGAAATTAAAAATACCAATAATCTCCTTGAATATAATTACATAAAAGGAATAAAGACAGGCGCTACAGTCAATGCAGGCTTTTGTATTGCCATTTACTCGGAAAAAGAGGATTTAAAACTTGTAACCGTAATTTTAAATGACAAAACTACGGAAGAAAGAGATGATGATGTACTGAAACTGTTAAACTGGGCTTATGATAATTTAAAATATACGAAAGTCGTGGATTCGGAGAAACCGGCTGTCACTGTAATTGCCGGAAGCACCACGGTACTGGATATAGACCTATATCCTGAAACAGATTATGTTAACCTTGTAAACATAAAAAGCGATACAGTAGACATCGAGAGTAGAGTAAAAGACGATATAACTTTACCTGTTGAGAAAAACGAGGTAATGGGTTCAATGGATATTTTGATAAACGGGAAAAAAATGAAAGAAATTGATTTGATCTCCCGTGAAAATATAGGCAGCGGATATATATCACAGGAACTATCAGCCTCTGAATCCAGGCAGACATTATTTATAATAATATTCTTAATTGTATTTTACTTTTTAATATTTCTAACTATAATAGTTAGAAATTTATTATTAAGAAGAAATCTATAAAGTCAAACGGAGGTATATAAAATTGAGTTTAAAGAAAAATATAATAAATAAAATTCCACTGATATTTATAGCAATTCTTTCAATTATGACCCTGCTTTCTCTTTTATTTTTTGCGGGCTGCACGCGCGGAGAGGCAACCGAAGAGCAGCCTGTTATTTCAGAGCCGGAAGATGAAGAAGAAATAACGGAAGAAGAGCCTGCTGAAGATGAGGATGAAGATAAAATTACCGGAATGGAGATAACGGGTAACATAAATCTATTAAGCGGTCTCGAAATCTCGGACACGGTTAAAAACAGCAGGCCGCTGGCCATAATGGTTGAAAATAGCCCCGATTCAAGACCACAATCAGGTCTTATTTATGCCGATATAGTCTATGAAGTAGTAGATGAGGGGGGAGTCACAAGATACGTTGTAGTATATTCTTCTCATGAGGCTGAAATAATTGGTCCGGTCAGGAGCGCAAGGATATATTATGCCGAGATAGCAAGAGGTTTTGACCCCATATATACATTCTGGGGAACATATCCTGAAGGGTATGATGCCATAAAAACCATGGATATGGATCTTCTTGACGGAAACAGCGATGCTTATGTTCCATATACAAGTTCAGGCTGGAGGGATACAAGCAGGAGTAATATTACAGAGCATACCGCCTTTATGTCAACTGTTAAATTAAGAGAAGATGCATCCAAGTTTGAGTACTCTCTTGAAGGAGGCCAATCTCCCTTAAGGTTTAAAATAGACGCGGTTGATTCAGATAGGGGAGATACTGCAGATATAACCATTAATTTTTCCCATGATACCTACAGGGTAGATTTTGAATACGACAGGGCAAATAATAATTATTTAAAGTCTGTAGCAGGCTCTCCTCATAAAGACTATGAAACAGGCAGACAGCTCACAGTAAATAATGTTATCGTCATGATAACAGACATAGAAGGGCCAATTGATGCTGCAGGCCATATGATAGTAAGGACCACCGGAACAAGCGATACAGGAAAAGCATTTTTCTTCCTTGATGGAAATGTAATAGAAGGGACGTGGGAAAGAGCTACGATTTTTGATCCCTTTAAGTATAAGGACAGCGAAGGCAATCTAATGTTATTTAACAGGGGATCAACCTGGGTGGCACTGATACAGGATACATCCAGGCTTGAATATTAAAAATATATTTAATTAGTCAGACAATATCTTGAGTGAACAAACTGAAAATGAACTTGTAAAGAATGCAATAATAGGAAATGAATTATTTTCCGGGGCAGATTTAAAAAAAAGAGTTTCTGAGCTTGGAAGAGAAATAACGGAAGATTATAAAGATAACAATCTGCTTATTGTATGTATTTTAAGAGGGGGAGTTATATTCTCGGCTGATTTAATGAAGGAAATCGACCTGCCCCTGAGCATTGATTTTATGAGTATTTCCGCATACGGAATCAATGATACCTCCGGTGTAGTAAGAATCACAAAAGACCTTGATGAACCAATAGAGGGTAAGGATGTCCTGATAGTCGAAGACATCATTGATACCGGACTAACTATAAGCTACCTGCTGAGAAATTTAAAATCAAGATTTCCAAAAAGTATTGAAATATGCACACTGCTGGACAGAGACATAAGAAGGATAGTGGATGTAGAAATTAAATATATCGGCTATAAAATAGGAGAACAATATATAGTCGGCTATGGGCTTGATTATAAACAGAAATTTAGAAATCTAAAATCCATTTATGAATTAAAACTGGATACTGTAAAAAAAGATATAGAGTCTTTAAAGAGCACCTCCAGCATATAAATTGTTATATTCATGTATTTTTATAATGAATTACCTCCTTTTTTAAATAAAAGCGGCTTTAAGGTAACTGACAGAATATTTGTAATAAAAATAAGTCCATAACATCGATTTATATTTTCAAGTATTATATAATTAGGCAAAATAAACATTAATCCGGAAAAAAAGATTATTTAAAAGGTTTTTTATAATGGACATTGGAAGAAATTCAAATCTCATAAAGATGCGCCTGGAAGGAGTAAGAATAGAACTGCCTTCTCAAAAACCTATTTTGCTTCTAAAAGAAGAAAAGGGCAATAGATATCTGCCTATATGGATAGGTCCTTATGAAGCCTCCGCCATAGCTCTTGAGCTGTCAAATATAAAAACACCCCGGCCGATGACTCATGATTTAATCATAAACATCATCAATAATTTAAATATAAGCGTTGATAATATCGAAATAACCGACATAAAAAACAATACATTCTATGCCATAATAAATATTAAGAACAAAGATAGAAAAATTATAAAGATAGATTCAAGGCCATCCGATGCCATTGCCACTGCAGTTAGAATTAAATGTGATATTTTTGTTGCGGAACATGTCCTTGAATCCGGTGGACTAAAAATACAATCAATAGATGAAGAAGTAAAAAAATTTAATGAATTCCTTAATCATATAGAACCGGAAGATTTTAAATTTAATGAATAAGCCGGTCAATTAAGATTAATATTAATCATGGCTTTAGCTAACTTTTATTAATTATTTTTTTACATACTCTCCAAAACTTTTAAAACTATTTCTACTTTTTAAATATACAAAATTTATTCAGAATCACCTCAGATATTTTTATATTGACTTTAAAATGTTTAAATTTTAAAATTACATTAGTGTAATTACAATGATGTAATTCAAATCATAACAGGGTAAGCTTTGGAATAAAGACAGTTTTAGGATTAAAAATAAAAAATGCAAAATAACATAATAAAAAAATTTTATAGTTCCAGCGAAGTATGCAAGATAGTAGGGATTACATACAAACAGCTTGATTATTATGACAGAACCGATTTCATAAAACCTTCCGTAAATGGGGCAGGGGGGTGCGGAAGCAGAAGGATGTATAATTTTAACGATTTAATGAAACTAAAGATTATAAAAAAATTGATTGAAGCCGGTATAAGCCTTCAAAAATTGAGAAAAACGAAAAAATACCTGGACGATTATGATAATCAGCACGAAAGCAATAACAGTTTATTAGAACAAACATTAATATCCGATGGTAATACTGTCTATGCATGTAATTCTGACAGAGAGATAATAGATACATTAAAAAGCGGACAGGGAGTCTTTGGGATCGCTCTCGGCAGGGTATACTCGGATTTAAACGGAGATATAGAAAAATATCTAATTAAAAATAACAGGGAAGAGACGGATATAAAAACAGGTGAATTGCCTTAATTATAGCAAAAAAATATTTTAATATTAAAACGGAGGTATTAAAAATATTTATGGGAAAAAATCTATTGAAAGTAAGAAAAAATTTAGAATATGACTATGAAAAAAGTGAGAAGCCGAAAAATATAAAATTTGCCCATAAAAGCGAAGAAGAATTTTCCAAAATATTAGATTTCTATAGAATAAAGTGGAAATATGAACCAAAAACTTTTATACTCGAACTTGACAACCGCGGTAATCCTGATGTTAGTTTTACTCCTGATTTCTACCTTCCCGATATGGATCTTTACATTGAATTAACAACTTTAAATCAAAAGCTTGTCACTAAAAAAAATCATAAGATAAAGAAAATAAAAGAATTATATCCGGGCATAAATATAAAATTATTCTACAAAAAGGATTATCACAGCTTATTATTTAAATACTTAAATAGGTGATTGCACAAAAAAATAAACGAGCGAGTAGTAATTTATGTGTTACACTCTTAATTTTTAACTTCAAAATAAATTTACTTTTAAAATCTTATTATTATAAACATTTAATATAAATATGAATAAAAACTCAGATAAAACTGTTGGCAGCGGCAGTCTGAAAGGCGATATGAAGCATTTATTCAGCCCGTATGGCACTCTTAAAGGTAGACCCGGTATCTGGGGAACCCTGAGGATATTAATGGTAAAATCAGGCGTCCAGGCATTAATTTTTTATAGATTTTACCACTTCCTCTATAAGATAAAATTAAGATTACCCGCAGAGATCTGCAGCAGGATAAATCTTTTTTTTAACGGTGCAGAAATAGACCCCGCTACAGAAATAGGTTCTGGCTGCAGAATCTGGCATTCTTCAGGAGTTATAATAGGCAGGGGAGTAAAGATTGGAAATAATGTAAGTATTTTTTCAAATGTAGTACTCGGAGGTCTTGGTCATTCTATTTTCCATCATGGACAGCCCGGTTATCCTGAAATAGGGGATAATGTTATCCTTTATACTAATGTAACAGTACTTGGCCCGGTAAAAATAGGTCCTGATTCAACCATAGGCGCACATTCCCTTGTTTTAGAATCTATACCTGCTAATTGCCTTGCTGCCGGATGTCCCGCTAAAATTATAAGAAAATCTTAAATTTTTTAAATTATTAAATATTTTTTTAAATATTCAAGATATATAATATGCTTATTAAAAGGGTAGGGTTTATTTAATAATAAAAGTCCGGTCCTTCTAAATGCCCTGAATATAAACAATAACTAATTTAATAGCAGAATTTAAAGAATATTTAAAAGTTTACATAATGTATATTATCGGAAGTTAATGATTTATATTTAAAATAGCATAATTCTGGCGATTAACCTTATTTCTCCTGCAAATTTTCATTAAATGCCGGGTCCTTATTTACCAGTACTCCCAAATCCGCCTTCACCTCTGGTACTTTTATCAAGTTCTTCAACTATTTTTATATTTACATCTTCGACTTTTTTTACTACCATCTGGCAGATTTTATCACTTTTTTTAATATAAAAAGTATTATGCGGGTCATAATTTATAAGAATGGCGCATATTTCTCCTCTGTATCCGGAATCAATTAGTCCAGGTGCATTAACCATTCCTATGCCATTTTTAAAAGCCATACCCGATCTTGGCTGTAAAAATCCGGCGTAACCCTCCGGTATAGATGCTTTTATCCCTGTTGGTATTTTTTTTCTTTCAAATGGCTTTAATTCACAATCTACAGCACTGTATAGATCAATTCCGGCATCACCTTTATGCGCAAATTGAGGCACAGGGATTGTTTTATCAAGTAATTTTATTTTTATTGTTACCATTATGTCTTTAAAAAATAAAAATGGTTTTAATTAAATCAAATATAGCTTTAATAAAATAAAGCATGAATAAATTATACTATTCATATTCAATTATAGGAATAATCAGAATGGAATTTATGGGGATATAATCAGATGAACCAAGGTTGTTTATTCTCTCTGTTTCACTTACAAATTTTGCTTTGGTTATATTATCGGAAAATCTATTTGCAAGTTCACCTATGCTGGTTTCATTATTTACGCTTATACTTCTATATTTAATTGTATTTATCCCGCTGAATTTATATCTGTTTGAATATACAGCAGC
>CAYRJH010000016.1:0-4223 GCA_964424685.1 uncultured Actinomycetota bacterium
TCGAACCGACACGAACCTCGCGGTTCACTGGATTTTGAGTCCAGCGCGTCTGCCAATTCCGCCACTTCGGCGCTTGAGAAATAATACAATTTATCTTGATTATTATCAAGAATTTGTAAATCTTGTGAATATAAAAATAATTTAAGTAAGCTATCGGACAAAAGCATCAGGATTAACGTAAGTATATTAAATATCAGTTCATCCGGGCAGGGAGTTTTTATTATTGGATAAAAGTAAAAAAAACAGAGCAATTTTAATAGACGGAAATAATATTGCATACAGGGCTTTTTATGCAATTCCAGAGACTGTATCAACATCATCGGGCATAATTATCAATGCTGTACTTGGATTTACGAATATGCTGTTGAAGCTTATAGAAGAAGAGAATCCCGATACAATAATATGTGCTTTTGACAGCAAAAAACCGACTTTCAGGCATGAGCTGTTTGACCAGTATAAAATAAATCGAAAGAAAATGCCCCGGGCTCTGGCAGATCAGTTTCCCCTTATCAAAGAAATTTTGAATGTTTTTAATATTACCTGCCTCGAAAGGGATGGCTTTGAAGCCGATGACATACTTGCTGATATAGCTGAAAATATTAAGGATGAATTTGACAGGATTATAATAGTTACGGGCGACAAAGATATCCTGCAGCTTGTTTCCGGTAACATAAAAGTCATGGCTATTAAAAAGGGTATTACGGATACAGTATTGTTTGACATGGCAGGAGTCGAGGAAAAGTTTGGTGTTAAACCAGGATACATAAAAGATCTTTTGGCACTTATGGGAGATAGTTCGGATAATATACCGGGTATTCCCGGGATAGGACCCGGGACTGCAAAATCACTTGTGGCCAAATATGGTTCTGTAGAAAAAATTTATGAGAATTTAGACAAAATAGACAACAACCGCGTAAGAGAACTTTTATCGGCAAATAGGAAACTTGCCGAGTTGAGTAAAGAATTAACCACATTGAAAACAGTTGGCGATATAAATGTGAAAGAAATAATAAATAACAGCTTTAAAAATATCAGTATCAGTAAAGTAAAACAACTTTTTGAGAGTCTTGAGTTCAGGACGCTGGAAAAGAAACTGTATAGCCTGGGGGATAAAATCGATTTTAAGAAAGAAAATGATGAAAATAAAGAAGCCGTAAAACTGATTGATGCGATAGAATTGAAGCATATAACCCCGGAATCGAACCTGGGACTTTTAAATAAAGAGACCGGTAAGAGGATTTATATGGCTGCCTGGAAACCCGATAATCAATTTTATGGAATCATTCTGTATTATGGGAGTAATTACGCCTTTTTAATTGAAAAAAAAGATCTGGTAACCAGCAAGGTGAGAGAAAATGTAAAGAAGATACTGGAAACAGAAGAAAATGAAATTTCAGGTTTTGATTTTAAAATAATATATAAAATATTAAAAAGTTATGGAATCATTCCGGGTGGAAAATTCATAGATTATAAAATATTATATTTAATCCTGAATCCCTTTAAATCTAGTTCAACTCTGGATGAAATGATTTATGACCTGCTGCGGATAGAACCGGAAAGTATGGAAAGAGTAATTGAAAATGCTGAAAATAATAAAGAGAGAAATTTGATTGCTTCTAAAAATACAGATAAAAAAAAGCAATTGGAGCTTGATTTTAATGGTGAAGAAAAAGAAAAAACAAGACAGGCTGGATATGAGTTAGAAAAAATATCCAGGAAACTAAACCTGTATAAAAGAGTTGAGGATAAGTTATTAGAAAGAATAAAAAAAGAAGAAATGGAGGAACTGTACTGGCATATTGAGGAACCGCTTATTAAAATTCTTGCTGAGATGGAATATACCGGTGTAAATATAGATAGGAAGTATCTAAATGATTTAATCAAAGAATATGAACGGGATATAAGAAATCTTCAAAAGGAAATTTATGGGTTGTGCAGCGAAGAATTTAACATTAATTCATCCCAGCAGCTATCGGAAATATTATATAAGAAGCTTGGGCTTCCTGCTGTGAAAAAAACTAAAACAGGATTATCTACTGATGCGGAAACTCTTAAAACAATTTATGACAGCTCTCCTGTTATAGAGAAAATTCTGGACTATAGAGAAAAAACCAAACTAAAGAATACTTATATTGATGTTCTTCCAAGATTAATAGACACCGTAGATTTAAGAGTGCATACTACATATAACCAATTGGGGACATCTACAGGCAGGATAAGCAGCAGTGATCCCAACCTTCAAAATATTCCGGTAAGAACAGAATATGGCAGACAGATAAGGAAAGCGTTTATACCCGGGGCGGATTACGATTTGATAATGGCTTCGGATTATTCTCAAATTGAATTGCGGATCCTGGCACATCTTTCAGGAGATAAAATCTTAATAGATACTTTTAAGGGAGAGGAAGATATACATGCAAGAACAGCTTCAGAACTTTTTGAAGTAGATTACGATAAGGTCACCGAAGATCTAAGAAGAAAGGCAAAGGCTATAAATTTTGGAATAATATACGGAATGACTGAGTACGGTCTTATGAACAGGCTCTCCATTTCTGAAGAAGAAGCCAGGGAATATATAAAAAAATATTTTGATAAGTACCCGGGTGTAAGTAAGTATTTAAAATTTCTGGTAAATGAAGCATATAAGAATGGTTACTCTACTACAATTTTTGGCAGAAAAAGATATTTAAGAGAATTGGGAAGCAGCAATACTAAAATAAGGAGCCTTGGCGAGAGATTTGCGGTAAACACTCCCATACAGGGAAGTGCTGCCGACATAATGAAGCTTTCAACGGTAGTACTTTTTAATAAATTGAAATCTGAAAAAATAGATAGCAATATCATTCTTCATGTCCATGATGAGCTGGTACTGGAGTTAAAGGAAAAAGACAGGGAAATTGTTAAAAATATGGTGAAAGAATCAATGGAAAATTGTATAAAATTAAAGGTGGATCTCAAAGTTGACATAAAGAGCGGCAGGAACTGGTATATTTAAAAAAAATATTTATAATATTGATTATTCTTTTTTTGCGTGTTATCCTTTTGCAAATATTAAAAAAGGAGATTGATTTATTAAAAAATGGTTGAGAAAAATTATTATAAAAAATTAACAAATGAAAATTGCATGGTAGAAGATGAAGACGGTAAGCTGGTTCCCAATTATGATTTAACTATGGTTAACTTGAATGACGGTGATGTTGTTAAAGGCAAAGTGGTAAAAATTGATAAAGATGAAATTCTCGTAGATGTAGGCTTCAAATCGGAAGGAGTTATACCGCTGAGTGAATTATCGATAAGAAATGATGTAAAACCTGAAGATATTTTAAAGGTTGATGATGAGATAGAGATAATGGTCCTACAAAAGGAAGATCAGGACGGGCGGTTAATATTATCAAAGAAAAGAGCTGAAGTAGAGGAGAATTTTGACAAAATAGAAAAAATATATGAAAGCGGAGACACAGTTGAAGGCGAAATCATAGAATGCGTAAAGGGTGGATTGATTGTTGATATAGGATTAAGAGGTTTCTTACCGGCATCATTAATAGATGTTAGAAAAACAAGGGATCTTGAATCTTATATTGGCGAAAAATGCGTGTGTAAGATTATTGAAGTAGATAGAAATAGGAATAATGTGGTCCTATCAAGAAAAGTTATTATAGAGGATGAGAGGAAAGAACAGAGAAAAGAAATACTCAATAATATAGAAATCGGCCAGATAAGAAAAGGTGTGATTACCAGTATAGCGGATTTTGGTGCTTTTATTGATGTGGATGGAGTCGATGGCCTGGTTCATATTTCAGAACTTTCATGGAATCATGTAAAGCATCCTTCGGAAGTGGTCAGTGTCAACCAGGAAGTGGATGTAGAGATACTTGATATTGACTATGAAAAGCAAAGACTGTCTCTCGGATTAAAACAAACCCAAAAAGATCCCTGGATGGAAAAGATAAAAAATTATTCAGTTAAAGATATATTAACAGGCAAGGTTACAAGAATTGTGAAATTCGGCTTATTTGTTCAGGTTAATGAGGATCTTGAAGGTCTTGTACATATATCTGAATTAAGTACGGATCAGGTTAAAAAACCGAGCGATGCTGCGAAAATCGGAGATGAACTGACGGTTAGAATTATTGATATAGATCTGGATAAAAGAAGGATGGCTTTCAGTGTTAAACAGGTGGAGAATCCTGTTGAGGAAAAAGAAGAAAAAACTGAGGAAAAGC
>CAYRJH010000016.1:4323-16604 GCA_964424685.1 uncultured Actinomycetota bacterium
TAATACTCTTAAAAAATAGTTAATTATTCTGGAAAAATCGTTTATTATTGCTACTATTGATGTTAGCTATTATCTTTTAAATTTATTGGCCATAAATCTGTTTGTTCCAGGGAATATTAAGGAGGTCTGCCATAAAAGTATTGGGAATTACTGGAAAAGTTGCCTCGGGTAAAAGTACGGTAACTAGATATGTAAAAAAAATTAAAAAAGGCACACTAATAATTGATGCAGATAAAATAGCAAAAAATATATATAAGAAAGATCCGGAGATTTTAGAGAAGCTAAGGCAATTTTTTGGGGAAGAGATATTTGATTCTGAAGATAATTTAATTTTTAGAGTGCTTGCAGAGAAGGTTTTTTCAGACAAAAAGGAACTTGTGAAATTAAATAAGCTAATGTTTCCTTTAATCAGAAGTGAAATCGAAAATATTTTAAATAAAAACCATAAAAGAGGTTATATAATAATAGATGCTGCAATATTGTTTGACTGCGGGCTGGATGATTTATGTGATTATATAATTTACGTTAAAAATTCAGTCAGACGAAAGAGGCTTTTTTTAAAAAATAAAGGTTTTTCAGATAATGATATAGAACTTAAGATAGATGGGCAGAAAATAAAAACAGATAAAAAAAAGATAGACTTTATTATTAATAATGATGGATCTAAAAATAGCCTGTTTAAGAAAGTAGAAAAGATATCAGCGGCATTTTAGCCGTAAGTGAAATGCAAAGGCTTCTAAAATAATAGGGTTGAATAATATGGCTGGTTCAAAATTTAAAATCGTATCTAATTATTCTCCCCAGGGAGATCAGGGCAAGGCTATTGCCCGGCTTACAAAAGGAATTGAAGACAATCTTAAATTTCAGTGTTTGCTGGGAGTTACAGGTTCCGGGAAAACTTATACAATGGCAAATGTAATACAATATACCGGTCTTCCAGCACTGGTAATTGCTCCCAATAAAACACTTGCAGCACAACTTTGTAATGAATTTAAAGAATTTTTTCCGGGCAGTGCGGTTGAGTTTTTTGTAAGCTATTATGATTATTATCAACCGGAGGCATATTTACCGGGTAAGGATTTATATATTGAAAAAGACACCTCTATAAATGAAGAAATAGAAAAATTAAGGCTGTCTTCAACTAATTCTCTCTACACGAGAGATGACGTTATAGTGGTTGCAAGTGTTTCATGCATATATGGATTGGGCTCACCTTCCGAATATGGAAAACAAAGGATTATTTTAAAAAGAGGAGAAGAATTTTCCAGGGAAGAAATAATAAATAAATTAGTTAATATAAGATATGAGAGGAATGATTACGATTTTATTAACGGTAAATTCAGGGTTAAAGGAGATACAATTGAGATATTTCCGGCATATCAGGAAAAAGCGGTAAGAGTTCAGCTTCTGGGGGATGAGCTGGAAAGAATCATTGAGTTTGACCCGGTATCGGGAGAGATCTATGAGGAGAAAGAAGTATATATAATATCGCCTGCCACACATTTTCTCGCAACTGTGGAATGGGTTGATAGAGCTCTTAAGACTATTGAAGAGGAACTTGAAGAAAGAATAAGATATTTTAAAGAACAAAATAAACTGCTTGAAGCCCAGAGGTTAGAATCAAGAACCAGATATGATATGGAAATGATAAAAGAACTGGGTTTTTGCAGCGGTATAGAGAATTATTCCAGGCATATACTCGGGAAAGCCCCCGGTGAACCGCCCAATACTCTTTTAGATTTTTTTCCCGATGATTTCCTTGTTATCATAGACGAATCTCACATAGCAATTCCACAAATAAGGGGAATGTATGAAGGTGATAAATCAAGAAAGCAGAATCTGGTAGATTATGGTTTTAGACTGCCTTCCGCACTGGATAACAGGCCTTTAAGATTTGAGGAATTTGAAGTAAAAGTTAAAAGAGCAATATTTACATCGGCTACACCGGGCCCTTATGAAATAAAAGTAAGCAGACAGATAGCGGAACAGATAATAAGGCCCACAGGTCTTGTTGACCCGGAAGTTTCCGTAAGAAAAACAGAAGGTCAGGTAGATGACCTGATATATGAGATTAAAAAAGTCGTGGACAGAGGCGAAAGAGTCCTGGTAACAACTCTTACTAAAAGAATGGCTGAAGATTTGACAGACTATCTTGCCGGCAGAAAAATCAGGGTAAGATATTTACATTCCACTATAGATACACTGGAAAGGGTTGAAATATTGAGGGGACTGAGGACCGGAGAATTCGACGTTCTTGTAGGAATAAATCTACTCAGAGAGGGATTGGACCTTCCAGAAGTTTCGCTGGTGGCTATACTTGATGCTGATAAAGAAGGATTTTTAAGATCAGCGATATCGTTAATACAGACTATCGGGAGGGCTGCAAGAAATGTTAATGGAAAAGTTATAATGTATGCTGATAATATAACCAATTCTATTAAAAATGCTTTACTCGAAACTAACAGGAGAAGAGACATTCAGATCGAGCACAACAGGAAAAATAATATAACACCAAAAACTATAAATAAGACCATATCCGACATATTGTATAATAAAGGAATAAAAACAGGGAAAGAGGTAAAATCGGATTTTAAAGTCAGTGAAAAGAAAAAAGCTTTAAGCGAAGATAAGTTATTTAGCATGGATCCTTCCAAAATCGCTATTATTATAAGCGGACTGGAAGAGGAGATGTATCTGGCTGCACGGGAATTAAATTTTGAAAAAGCCGCTGCTATAAGAGATGAAATAAAAAGGATAAAAAAAATAACCAGGATTGAGGTTAGAAAATAGCAAATATGAAAGAAGAAATAATTATAAAAGGTGCCAGAGAGCATAATCTTAAGAATATAAATTTAAGGATTCCGAGAAATAAATTCATAGTTTTTACCGGTGTCAGCGGTTCGGGGAAATCATCGCTGGCATTTGATACCATTTATGCCGAGGGGCAGAGAAGATATGTAGAATCACTTTCTTCTTATGCAAGACAGTTCCTTGGCCAGATGGAAAAACCTGATGTCGATTTAATAGAAGGCCTGTCTCCAGCTGTCTCAATAAATCAGAAAGGTGTTTCTAAAAATCCAAGATCTACTGTGGGAACTATAACAGAAATATATGATTATCTGAGGGTTCTTTATGCAAGGATAGGGATACCATACTGCTATCTATGCGGAAGGCGCATAACAAGGCAGACAGTGGACCAGATAGTCGATAGAGTAATGGAATTGCCTGAAGATACAAGATTTCAAATTCTTTCACCTATTGTTAGAGGAAGAAAGGGCGAGTATATAAAAATTTTTGAAAATATAAAAAGTAATGGTTATGCAAGAGTCAGGATAGACGGCAGTATTTATGAATTAAACCAGGATTTTGATTTGAAACTGGATAAAAATATAAAACATAATATAGAAATTATAATTGACAGGTTAAAAATAAAACCTGATATAAGAAAGAGGCTTTCAGAAGATATTGAGATATCGCTTAAGGAGAGCAGCGGCATTGTTTATATTCAATTGCTTGATTCAGGGGAAATATATAGTTTTTCGGAAAATTTTTCCTGTGTGGAATGCGGCATAGATTTTGAAGAACTCACTCCCAGGATGTTTTCTTTTAACAGTCCTTACGGTGCCTGCAGGGAATGCGGGGGGCTGGGAATAAGTAAGGATATCGACCCCGATCTGATTGTGGAACATCCCGGACTGAGCATAATGGGTGGAGCAATTCCTTTCTTTAACATGGGTTATTCAAATTACTATTCACAGTTGATGAGAAGTCTTGCAGGGGAATATGGTTTCGATCTGAATACACCTTTTAAGGACCTTGATGATTACTCTAAAAAGATAATCCTGTACGGGACTGACGGAAAAAGGATAAAAGTAGGGTATATCAATCATAAGGGGGAACCAAGGCACTACTATTTGAGATTTGAGGGTCTTGCCAATAATCTAAGCAGAAGATATCTTGAAACTGAATCCGATAACCAGAGGATAAAAATAGAAAAGGTGATAAGCAGCAGGCCCTGCAGTTCCTGCGGCGGTAAAAGACTGAGAAAGGAAAGTCTTGCGGTAAAAATAAATTCATTGTCCATAGCGGATTTTTGTGAAAAAACGATAGAAGAATGTATAGACTGGTTAAGATCACTTAAATTAACCGAGAGAGAAAAAATAATCGGGGAGAGATTAATCAAAGAGATTATTGAGAGGCTTAATTTCTTAAAGGATGTGGGGCTTGGTTATCTTACTCTGGTAAGGAAATCCAGTACCTTATCGGGCGGCGAGTCCCAGAGAATAAGACTGGCTACTCAGATAGGTTCAGGATTGGTCGGAGTTTTATATATACTTGATGAGCCAAGTATCGGTCTTCATCAGAGAGATAACAAAAAGCTTATAGACGCACTTAAACGTTTAAAAGACCTCGGAAATACAATAATAGTCATAGAGCATGATGAGGAGACAATAAGGAGCTCTGATTTTATAGTGGATATAGGTCCGGGAGCCGGTATACACGGCGGGGAAATAGTATTCAGCGGAAATCTGGAAGGCATATGCAGCAGTGATAATTCAATTACGGGCGAATACTTAAGCGGGAAAAAATTTATTCCTGTTCCAGCAGGGAGAAGGAAAGGTAACGGAAAATATATAGTCATTAAAGGAGCCGGTGAACATAATCTTAAAGATATAGATGTAAAAATCGATCTGGGAAAATTGGTAGCGGTAACAGGAGTTTCCGGTTCAGGTAAAAGTACACTTGTTAATGAGATATTGTATCCATCTCTTTCAAATTTGCTTATGAAAACAAAATACTATGCCGGCAAGCATGATGGAATACTTAATCATAAAAATCTTGATAAGGTCATAGTTATTGACCAATCGCCGATAGGAAGGACTCCGCGTTCAAATCCTGCCACTTATACAGGTGTTTTTACTTATATTAGAGAGTTATTTTCGAAAACACATGATTCCAGGATAAGAGGTTATAAGCCGGGGAGGTTTAGTTTTAATGTAAAAGGCGGGAGATGTGAATACTGTAATGGAGATGGTCTTATAAAAATAGAAATGCATTTTCTGCCGGATGTTTATGTTGCGTGTGATGTCTGCAAGGGTAAAAGGTTTAACCGGGAAACCCTGGAAATAAAGTATAAAGACAAAAATATTGATGATGTTTTAAATACGACTGTTGAAGAAGCTCTGCTTTTTTTCAAAAACATTCCCAGAATATATAAAAAACTGGAATTAATCAATGATGTAGGACTGGGTTATATAAAGCTGGGTCAGTCTTCTACTACTTTATCAGGCGGTGAAGCACAGAGGGTTAAGCTTTCAACGGAACTTTCAAAAAAAAGTACTGGAAATACATTATATCTGCTGGATGAACCCACTACCGGTCTTCATTTCGATGATATAAAAAAATTGCTGGCAATATTAAATAGACTGGTAGATACCGGGAACACTGTGCTGGTTATCGAGCATAATATTGAGGTAATAAAAACTGCCGATTATATTATAGACCTTGGACCAGAAGGCGGGAATAAAGGCGGCAGAGTTATTGCCTGCGGTACCCCGGAAGAAGTGGCAGAAAATAAAAATTCCTATACCGGTAAATTTATAAAAATGTACATGGATAAAAAAATGGTGAAAGAAACTGTATGAATAATGCAGTAACGGTAAGTAAAAAGTCAAACGGAATAAACAGCAGGACAGGTGAAGTCAAAGAATTTTTAAAGATAATACCAAAAAAGTCCGGAGTTTATATTTTTAAAGATTCTGATGGAAAGATTATTTATATCGGCAAGGCAAAAAATCTTTACAGCAGAGTAAGGAGTTATTTCCAGAGTAGAAGTAAAGATTTCCTGTACGCAAAACCCCGGGATTTCATTGAGAAAGTTAAATCCATAGATTATGTAGTGACCGATAATGAAACCGAGGCATTGATACTGGAAAGCAGCTTAATCAAAAAAAATAAACCAAAGTATAATCTGGATTTAAAAGATGACAAATCCTATCCTTTTATAGCTGTAACAATTGAAGAAGAATTCCCCCGGGTTTTTTTAACCAGAGATAGAAATATCGCCGGTGCGAAATATTTCGGACCCTATACCGATGCCCAGGCAGCGAGAAGGACAATCAAATATTTAAGAAGGATATTCCTTGTGAGGGACTGCATGAAAGCCCGCCCCGGTAAAGGTGCAAATGTGCCATGTCTTAATTATTATATTAAATTATGTACTGCACCATGTACCGGCAATATTGCACGGGAAGAATATCGTAAAAATATTGAACTTATAATTTTATTTCTCAGTGGGAAAGACAGTACGGTTATTGATAAATTAAATTCTAAAATGATGTATTTTTCAGAAAATAAAGAATTTGAAAAAGCTGCAGAGATAAGAAACAGGATAGAAAGTATAAATAAATTATATAAAAATCAAAAAATATTTTTTACTGGCGGAAGTAAATGGGATTTTATATCTGTTGTACCGGATATAAACAGTGCTGTTGTAAGTCTGTTTACGTATAGATCGGGCACACTGGCAGTAATAAGTAATTTTACGGTAAATAATACTCAGTATCTTAAAGAAGAAGAAATTTTATCTGCTTTTATAAGGGAGTATTATTCAAATATAGACGATATCCCGGATAGGATTTTCTGTAAAGTCAGAGTAAAAAATGAAGAGTTGATATCAGAGTGGCTGGCCGCAAAGACAGGCAGGAAGGCTGAGTTTTCGGTCCCAAAGATCGGGGAGAAGAAAAAAATTATGGAAATGGTAATAAGGAATTCAGTTTTGTATCTGGAGAAAAAAAGGTTTGAGAAAGATATCGGAAAAAATCAAATTTATAAAGATTTGATAAGGCTTAAAAAATTACTTGGACTTATAAACATTCCAGTAAGAATAGAATGTTTTGATATTTCCAATCTAAAAAATTCTTTTCCGGTGGGATCAATGTCAGTTGCAGTAAATGGTAAACTTATAAATAGCAATTACAGGCAGTTTAAAATAAAAACAGTGACAGGCCAGGATGACTGCGGGATGATTGCCGAAATTATAACAAGGAGGCTGGGATCTTTTGGAAAAAGATATTCTGAAGATAAGGACATCAGTGAAGAGGATAGTTTTTCTGTAAAGCCCGATTTAATTGTAATCGATGGAGGGAAAGCTCAATATAATACCGTAAAGAGAATACTGGATAAGAAGAAAATAAATGACATTGATATAATAAGCATTGCAAAAAAAGAGGAAATAATATTTTGTGATAAATATCCTGACGGAACCAAACTTAAATTAAACGATGGAAGCATCAGGATTTTAATTAAGGTTAGAGACGAAGCTCACCGTTTTGCAGTAAAGTATCACAGAAAATTAAGGAGTAGGGGTATGTTTAATTCCAGGCTCGGTGGCATAAAGGGTATTGGAGAAAAAAAGAAAAATAATATTCTCGAAAGTGTAAGTTCAATTGAAGAATTAAAGAGTATGGCCGAAGAAGATTTAATCAAGATAAAAGGATTAAGTCACAAAGATGCAGCAAATGTATACAGCAGTATCCATGGAAAAGGACTAAGGTGATATTTTTGTTAAGATG
Source organism: uncultured Actinomycetota bacterium (assembly GCA_964424685.1). Taxonomy (GTDB): domain Bacteria; phylum Actinomycetota; class Humimicrobiia; order Humimicrobiales; family Humimicrobiaceae; genus JAQVEM01. Next base: position 11,898 of record CAYRJH010000016.1, read on the forward strand.
GGTTCTGGATTGGGCAATACTTACTTTTTCAATCACAGTTGCATCGTATTTTCTGCCCTTCATCCACATATCGGGAGATACTACATGGGATAGAATTAAAATCGCTTTTATAGCCGGTTTGCTTCTGGGTTTAATTAATTTACTGATTAAACCCATTGTTAAGATTCTATCGATTCCAATCAATATCTTAACTCTTGGACTTTTTAACATTATTATAAATGCGGGTATGCTGTGGATCGTGGATTTAATTATAAAAGGTTTGGAAGTAGATGGATTCTGGGGATATGTCTGGGGTTCTCTTGTTATAAGCATTATAAGTATTTTTGTTTCAAAAATTATTTTTTTTAGGGGAAAAAGGGAAGATTAATATTTTAAAATATCAATAAATAAAATAAGGTAAAAAAGGTAAAAAATTAAAAGAATGAAAACTCCGGGTATTTTTTCTTATTATATATTTACATATTATTATATACTTAACCTGTGATTTAAATTAGATTAAGAGTATTACCGGTATTCCTGATGGGGATTCAGTTATTTATAAATAGGAAGATATGACAGCAAAAAAAGAAAAGATAAAAGATAGAATAAAAATTGTCATAATTACAGGATTATCGGGGGCAGGCAAAACAGAAGCGCTAAGGTACTTCGAAGATGCCGGTTATTATTGTATAGATAATTTGCCGGCTCATCTAATGCTAAATCTTATTGATTATTTTTCTGTTGAAGACAGGAATATTAATAATATTGCTTTTGCTATAGATTTACGGAGCGGGTATTTTTTTGATGAAATCTATAAAACACTGGAAGAACTTAATAAGAGGAGGATAGGATACAGGATCTTATTCCTGGAAGCTTCTAAAAGCGAAATAATAAAAAGGTATTCGCTGACCAGGAGAAAACATCCTCTTGTGGAGGACGGGAATCTTGCTTATGGAATTGAAAAAGAGATTGAAAAAATGAGCAGGTTGAAGGAACTAGCCGGTGTCGTAATTGATACCTCGCTATTGAACTCAAAAGAGTTAAGGATGTCCATAACAGACCGGATGATGAACGATACGGAAAAGGGGAAACTTTTACAGATATCTATTATTTCATTCGGTTATAAATATGGTGTACCTGAAAGTATGGATATTGTAATGGACGTAAGATTCCTTCCCAACCCATTCTATAATGATATGCTGAAAGATTTAGATGGGAGAGATGACAGGGTGATTGATTTTGTTGCATGCAGGGAAGAAACAAAAGAATTTATAAGTATTTTTGAGAAATTACTGGCTTTTTTAATACCTAATTATATTGCTGAAGGCAAAAGTTATTTAGGGATGGGTATAGGCTGTACAGGAGGTAAACATAGATCGATAGTAATATCAGATAAAATATATAAATACCTGAAATCAGAAGGTTATTCTGTCAAAATATTCCACAGGGACATTGACAGGGATAATCAGTATTAAAATAGATGCTTCAGTCTGCGTTTATTTAAAATCTAATAGATACAGACATTTTTTTTATAAAAATATGCTTTATTGATTTATTTAAATTTGTTAAAATTACACGATTTAATTTAAATAGAAGTATTTTATATAGGTAAAATATAAATATAAGTTTATAAATCAAATATACAAATGTCCATATTTAAAAAAGGAGGAATGAAATGGCAATAAAAGTAGGAATTAATGGATTTGGAAGAATAGGAAGGCAGTTTTTAAGGGCAAAGTTAAAGTATGATAAGGATAATAGTATTGATATTGCAGGCATTAATGATCTTTTTGACCCAAAAATTCTCGCGCATCTTCTGAAATATGATTCAGTATACGGAATATTAGATACAGAAGTTAAAGCCGGAAATGACTATATAGAAGTGGGCGGCGAGAAAATTAAAATTACTTCAATAAAAGATCCGGAAATGCTTCCCTGGAATGAACTGGGTGTTGATGTTGCTTTAGAATCAACGGGAATTTTTAGAGACAGGGAAGGTGCCGGAAAACACATAAAAGCAGGAGCAAAAAAAGTAATAGTATCGGCACCATGCAAGAAGGATGGAGCAGACATAACTATGGTGCTGGGGGTAAATAACGAGAGCTATGATAAGGAAAAACATAATATAATTTCAAATGCTTCCTGTACAACTAATGCGCTCGCGCCTCTTTGTAAAGTACTTCACGAAAATTTTGTAATAAAAAGCGGCATTATGACAACCATACATGCCTACACAAATGACCAAAAAATTCTCGACTTACCTCATAAGGATTTAAGAAGAGCCAGAGCGGCTGCTTTGTCAGCCATACCTACATCTACGGGTGCTGCCAGTGCAATCGGTCTGGTGATTCCGGAGTTAAACGGTAAAATGGATGGTCTGGCAGTAAGAATACCAATACCTGTTGGTTCACTGGTTGACCTGACTGTAGAAATAGAAAAAGATTGTTCTGTTGATGATATAAACAATGCTTTCAAGGCTGCATCACAGGAACCGGGATTCAAAGGAATTTTAAAGTACTGCGAGGACCCTATTGTATCTGTGGATGTTGTAGGTGATTCTTATTCAACGATTTTTGATTCTTTGAGTACCTTAAAGAAGGATAATCTTGTTAAGGTTTTATCATGGTATGACAATGAATGGGGATATTCAAGCAGGTTATATGACCTGGTGAATTATATTATGAAATAATTGACAATAATAAATTTAAACGGTAAATAACCGGGGTATTAAAAACCCCGGTTATTTATGAGGTAAGGTTTTGGTGGTTAAAATGTTTAATAAAAAAACAGTAGAAGATATAGAAGTCAGAAATAAAAAAGTGCTTGTAAGAGTGGATTATAATGTTCCTCTGGATGATGATTTGAATATTACCGATGACACCCGGATTAGATTGTCACTGCCAACGATTGATTATCTTATCAAAAATGAAGCTAAAATCATTTTAATGTCGCATCTAGGCAGGCCGAAAGATACTCCCGAGGATAGATTAAGGCTGGACCCTGCTGCAAAAAGACTTGGTGAATTACTGGGTAAGGAAGTTAAAAAATTTGACCGGATTTTTTCAACCGAGATTAAAGAATATATAGATGACAAAATGAGTTATGGTGAAATCATAATGCTTGAAAACCTTAGATTTGATCCGGGAGAAAAAGCAAATGACAGCGAATTCTCAAAATCACTTGCTTCCCTGGCTGATGTTTATGTAGACGATGCTTTTGGAGCTGCACATAGAGCCCATGCATCTGTCGAAGGTGTAACTCATTATATTCCGGCGGTGGCAGGTTTTTTAATGAAGAAAGAAGTTGAAGCTTTAACATCTCTTCTGGAATCACCCAAAAGGCCATTTTTGACAATTCTTGGCGGGGCCAAGGTTTCGGATAAAATTAAGGTTATAGAAAACCTGCTTGGTAAAGTTGATAGCTTGATACTCGGCGGAGGAATGACATATACATTCTTAAAAGCCCAGGGGTATGAAATAGGTAAATCAATTTGCGAAGAAGATCAGATAGATTTTGCCAGAGAAATGCTTGTTCTCGCCAAAAAAAATAATGTCAATCTTTTATTGCCTGTAGATATAATAGTTGCAAAAGAATTTGACAGTGAAGCAGAAAAAAAATTAGTATCGATACAATCTATACCGGTAGACTGGATGGGAATGGATATGGGAAATAGAAGTATCGAATTGTTTAAAAAAGAAATTTCAAAAGCCGGTACAATTTTCTGGAACGGACCTGTTGGCGTTTTTGAATGGAATAATTTCGCAGAAGGAACCAGAGGTATTGCATATGCAGTTGCTGAAAGTTCAGCAGTCACGGTTGCAGGTGGAGGAGATACGCTTGCAGCATTAAAAAAATATGATCTGTCCTCAAAATTTTCGCATGTTTCAAGCGGAGGCGGAGCTGCCATGGAATTTCTGGAAGGTAAAGAGTTGCCGGGCGTGGCGTCTCTTCTGGATAAATAACCTGAATTTATATAAATTGACATGAAAGGAATTATATAATGAGGATACCTTTTATAGCCGGAAACTGGAAAATGAATATGACCCATATTCAGGCGGTAAACTTTATGCAGGATCTCGGGTATACATATAAAAACAAGAATAATTGTGAAGTTGCAGTATGCCCTCCCGCAACAGCATTAAGAAGTGTAAAAACAATAATTGAGGGGGATAATCTCAATATAAAACTGGGTGCACAAAATATGTATTATGAATCTTCCGGTGCTTTTACCGGTGAGATTTCTCCGGAAATGCTAAAAGCACTGGATGTTGAATATGTGATAATCGGCCATAGTGAAAGAAGGCAATATTTTAATGAAACTAATGAAATCGTAAATAAAAAAGTCAGTTCCGCTTTTAAAATTGACCTGAAACCGATTATGTGCATAGGAGAGTCACTGGATATAAGAGAAAGCGGTAAAGCAGAAGAATTTGTCATCAATCAGCTTGTGGAGTGCCTGGCTGGGATTGGCGAGGAAAATATCAATGATCTTACTATAGCATATGAGCCTATATGGGCCATAGGCACAGGCAAGACTGCAACATCGGAAGATGCCAATGATATGTGCAGGGCTATAAGAAGTAAGGCCGGAGAGCTTTACACTAAAAAAACTTCTGAAATCTTAAGAATCCTATATGGCGGAAGTGTAAAACCCTCCAACATATCAGAGCTTATGAACATGCCGGATATTGACGGGGCATTGGTAGGCGGTGCAAGTTTGAAAGTGGA
>CAYRJH010000016.1:16704-20554 GCA_964424685.1 uncultured Actinomycetota bacterium
CACCTGAATATAGGAGCCGGCAGGATTGTATACCAGGAATTTACAAGAATAAACAAAGAAATCAGGGATGGAACCTTTTTTGAAAATAATGTGCTGCTTAATGCTGTTGACAATGTAAGAAAAAAGGGCAGCAGCCTGCATCTGATGGGGCTTGTATCCAATGGCGGGGTTCACAGCCATATCGAACATCTCAAGGCATTAATTGATCTATCCGTAACGAACAAAATAAAAAATTTATATATACATGCTTTTCTTGATGGAAGGGATGTTCCCCCGAGGAGTGCCGTTCCTTTTTTAAATGATGTAGATGATTATTTAAAGAAGAAAGGAACCGGAGAGATTGCTACAGTAAGCGGTAGATACTATAGCATGGACCGTGATAATAGATGGGAAAGAGTCAGGAAAAGTTACGATGTCATGGTATATAGAAAAGGAAATGAATTTAAAACAGCTTCAGAGGTTGTTGAAGCATCTTATATGGATGATATAGATGATGAATTTGTGGTGCCTTCTTTAGTCAAATGCAAAGATGAAGAGAAAGCAAAAATTAAATCAGGTGATTCTATAATATTTTTTAATTTCAGGCCGGATAGGGCACGGCAGCTTACCAGGACATTCATAAGCGGTGAAGAGTTTGATAAATTTGACAGGGGGGAGCAGCCGCCTGAAGTTTACTTTACCTGCATGACGCAATATGATAAGGAATTTAATACTCCTGTTGCATTTCCACCCGTAAAAATAGTAAATACAATGGGAGAAGTTTTATCTGAAAATAAACTGAAACAATTAAGGATTGCCGAAACCGAGAAATATGCTCACGTCACATTTTTTTTTAATGGCGGCATTGAAAAACCTTATGAAGGTGAAGACAGGATACTGATTCCATCGCCCAAAGTTTCAACTTATGATTTAAAGCCTGAAATGGGTGCCTTTGAAGTCACCGATACTGTAATAAGTAAGATTAAATTAAAAAAATATGATGTAATTATATTAAATTATGCAAATCCTGATATGGTCGGTCATACGGGATGTATTGATGCAGCAGTAAAAGCGGTAGAAGTGGTAGATATATGTGTGGGTAGAGTAATGGAGGAATTAAATAAAAACGGAGGACTGGCAATAATCACAGCAGATCACGGAAATGCGGAAGAAATGCTCAGCTGTGAAGGTATGGAAGTGGTAACTGCCCACTCCATATCACCCGTGCCTCTTATACTCTGTGATTTAAAAATAAAACTGAAAAACGATGATGGAAATTTTAAATTAAGTGATATTGCACCTACGATACTGAATATTCTAGAAATAAAAAAACCTGAAGAAATGACAGGGCAATCTCTTCTATATGTATAGATTCTGTTTTAGCCAATAGGTTATTTATGTAATATCTATTATGAGTGTTGTTTTATAAACCGTTTTTCTGATAAAATATATAAGTTTAAAGTAAGTATAAAATTATTTATTAAATTTTTTAAAGGAATAAGAGGAAGTATAATATGGGTTCTGTTTTACTTAATATTACATTTACTGTTCATATCATTGCCAGCGTGGGGTTGATACTCCTTATTCTCCTGCATGCAGGAAGGGGAGGCGGAATTTCGGGTTTATTCTCCGGTATGGTGGAGACTTTTGACGGCACGGGAATTGTGGAAAAGAATCTTGATAGGATTACCATTATACTGGGTCTGGTTTTTATGGTTACAACTATAATGTTATTTATTTTTATAAAATAATGAAAATTGCAGGATTAATATTCCAAAAGAAAAATGGACTTTAGAGAAGAAAATCCTACAGTATATTTTTTGACAAAAAGGATTTGCTCAAAGTAAATCTCAAAACGCTTCAGGAATGCAAGGGCAACAGGATTTCTATAATTTTTCAGGATCCAATGGTTTCTTTAAATGATGTATATTAAAAAAAACAAAATAATAGTTTTATTTATATTAGTGGTTTTAATATATATGAGTATTTATTTATGCTCATGTGAAAATGATGATCTGGGATTGCTTTCTATTGTAGATGATGAAAGCGGAATTAGTTACAAAGACACTACTGTTAGTGAAAGGGTTATAGAAAGTAAGGAATTTTTTCTGGAGTTAAAAGAAAAACAGTTAAATAAAAATCCTCTAAATGATATTAATATTAGAAAAGCAATATTTTATGCAATAGATAGAAAGAGGATCGTCAATGAATTGTATGGTGAATACAATCAGGTACTTAACAGTTTATTTCCGGAAGATTCCCATTATTACTATCAATCGTGGATAGAATATAACTATGATATAGATAAGGCAAAAGAGTATTTAAGTAAAACGGGATACGGCACCGATAACCCTCTATATATTACGATAGGTTCTACAAGCGGCAGCGACACAAAGCAGATGATAGAAGAAATGATTAAAGAAGATTTAAGTAAGATCGGAATAGAAATCTGGATATTTAACAAACCTTCTGAAGAATGGTACCGGGATTGTGTCGGAAAAGGTGAATACGAACTGGGTATATGGTCAATTTATAATTTTGATGGGAACTGCCTGCTCAATAACTTTAGTTCTGAAAAAATACCGCCTCTGGCAACAGAAGAGAATAAAAATTGTGAAAATTTTTACTGGTATAAAAATACAGGTGTTGATAATATCCTACAAAAAATTGTAAATGAGGGCGATATTGAAAAGAAGAGAGAGCTGTTTATTAATTTTCAGGATATAGTAGCTAACGATGCGGTAATCCTGCCTCTATACAGCAGAATAGATGCTATTGCATATAATAACAAAAAAATCAGGGAAATAGATGTAAGTATTATAAATAATAAAATGTTTTTCAATATTGAAAAATGGATTTTAAATACTGAAGGGGAAGTAAATGAAGTTATTATTGGGTTTCAGGGTGAGGATTATAACCTGATGAACCTATTTAATAAAGATTATGTAAGTGACCTTCTGATGAAGGGTTTATGGGAGATGGATGAAAATGGTGAATACAAAGAAGTACTGGTAGAAGGAGTCTATGCCCCGGAAGAAGATATTAACGGTTCGTCCGATCAAAAAGTAAAAGTTGTCCTTAAGGATGGAATATGCTGGGAAGATGGGAGCCCTATTACATCTGAAGATGTCAAATATACTTATGATAAAATAATTGGGAATGAAGATATCGCCGGCATTGATGATGATTACCATAAAATCAAAAAAATTGAAGTAATAGATGAAAGAGAATTTATTATTATTTTTGAAGAAAAAATAATAAATTGGGAGAAACTTTTTGGATTTGTTTTTCCAAAAGAAGCAATGGAAGATAAAAATATAAACAATTTATCGGTTAAAGATATTATGGGTAATACCAATGGGCCATATAAACTAAAAGAATATAAAAACCGCGAGTATTTATTACTTGAAAGAAATGATTCTTATTTCGGAGTAATACCCGAAATAGAATATCTTAAAATTATATTCGATACAAATCTTAACAACCTTATAGGTATGCTCAGGGACGAAGAAGTGGATTTACTGAGCATCCTCTTTGACCTGGGTTTAATAAAGGAACTGGATGAATATAAAGACTTTAATTTATTTATTAAACCCGGTAATTACATAGAACATCTGGCTATATGTTTAAAACCTAAAGAGGAATAAGAAAGAGAAATAAAAGTCATTAGAGCCCAATAAATTATATGCTTCAGGTAAAGTAAGAAGGTTGTTGACAGGGGTAATTATTATTTTTAGACTTATAAAAGTAAAGAAATTAATATAAAATAACTCCGGTTAGATTTAATAAAAGCGTATTTTGTCGGAATGGCGGAACTGGTAGACGCGCAAGGTTGAGGGCCTTGTGAACAATATTGTTCATGGGGGTTCAA
>CAYRJH010000017.1:0-20313 GCA_964424685.1 uncultured Actinomycetota bacterium
ATCATATTATATTTGTCTTGTGCAGCGTTGATTTCTTCGACGACAGCCTCCTGAGGAGCAAATGTACCTTCATCAGAACCAGCACCCAGACCCACAAACCAGCGAACATCGATCTTTTCAACAGGTGCTACTACTACTGGTACTTCTTCTTCTGCTACTTCTTCTTCAGCAGCTGCTTCTTCCTTACATCCTACCATAGAAAACACTACTACCATTGATACGACTAGCATCCACAAAAGTATTTTCTTCATTTCCGTATCCTCCTTTTAATCGTCTATCTTTTTTAATAAAATTGCTCATGATATTTGTTTAGCATTATTTAGTATCTATTCTTTACATACTAAATAAAACACCAACAAATCTCATTTTATTTATACAGACCCCCTTTCTTAATTTATATATTTTTTATTAAACAATTAGCTTTTTTAAAATTTATATCCATAAAAATTAAATTATTCACTACTGCCTGCAAAACAAACGACATATATCCAACTTAGTAAAAAATTAGTTTGTTTATAGTTTGAAGAACTCTTTAAAAACTAAGCTTGTGTTAAATTTATCCTCCTACTGGATTCTCTTATAACTAAATTGGTGGTAACGGTATTATATTTGGGATAAACAATATCTTTTTCAATAAATTTAATCAGGTTTTTTACTGCAATTGATGCCATCTCCAACATAGAAATTCCAACTGTTGTAAGAGAAGGTGAGATGTATCTTGCAATCTTTATGTCGTCATAACCTACAATAGAAATATCATCAGGTATTTTAAATCCTATTTCCTTTATGAATCTCATCGCACCGATAGCCATAGTATCGTTTGATGCAAAAATACCTGTTATTTTATTCTTTTTACTAAAGAGTTTTTTTGCTGCTTCATATCCGCTATCTTCAGTAAAATCTCCTTCAACTATATATTCTTCTTTAATAGGAAGACCTTCTTCATTCAATGCTTTTTTATAACCTTCAAGTCGTTTAAAACCTGAATATTTATTCATATCCCCACAAATATGCGCTATTTCCCGGTGCCCATACTCTATTAAATGTTTAGTAGCTTTATATGCGCCTTCCAAATTTTTAGAGTTAATTATAATATATTTACCAAGTGTTCTGTCTTTGATTTTCTCCTGATCTATAATCACCAGTTTATAACCAGATTTTATAAGTTTAAAAATCTCTTCTACATTATTTTCTGCCCCAATAAAGATTCCCCCAGATACTGTTTTATTATAAAGAAGCTTTCTTACTTTCTCAAAATCTCTATTTTTATCAATTACCAGGACCAATATTTTATAGTCATATTTGTCAGTATAATCTACTGTTGCGATAGTGAATGGAGAGAAATAGTCACTTTCAATAACTCTAAAGTCTCTACTATTATTTATACCAGTAATGAAAACACCTATTATTTTGTTTGATTTGCCAGCAAGATTTCTAGCTGAAGCATGGGGTACGTAACCATACTTATTAACAACTTCGAGTACCTTTCTTTTTGTTTCATCTGATATATAAGCATAATTATTTACTACCTTAGAAATAGTGCTTCTTGAAACTCCGGCTAGTTTGGCTATCTCTTTACTATTCATAACAGCATTAAAATGATTTTAAGAACACGCATTCTAAAACGTTCCCTAATATATCATCTTTCTTTTTTATAGTCAAGCATCTGACATACTTTAATATTTCTGTTAAAAGTTGGTATTATAGGCATTTATATTGCATTGTCTTTAGATGAATTGATACGATCTATATTGAATTTGGCACATTTTTATAAAATGAAAAACAAACCAGTTTTGATTTAATATTTGCTTTTACTCTCCAGAATTTTTACAAACCTTTTTACCAGTTCCGGGTCAAATTGCGTACCGCTGCACTTCTTAAGTTCCGCTATTGCACCTTTCTTGCTTATGGCTTTTTTATACGGCCTTCCGGTTATCATAACCTCATATGCGTCAACAATAGCGATTATCCGTGACAGGACAGGTATATCTTCTCCCTTTAAACCCTGGGGATAACCCTTTCCGTTCCACCACTCATGAACAGTAAGAATATATTCGGCAATGCTTGAGAGTTGATGGGACGAAATTGCAACCCTGTAACCTATCTCAGGATAACGCTTTATGGTTTCCCATTCCTTATTGCTCAGGTTCTCTTTTTTATTTAATATTATATCGAGTATAGCTACTTTTCCTATATCATGGATCGTTGCCAGAAGAGACAGCTCATCAATATCGGTTGCCGATAACCCTATAGATTTACCCAGCTTGAGGGCCATCTCTTTTATCCTTTTAGTATGTTCCTCGCTTTTAATACTTTTCTCAAATAATGTCCTTTCAAGCGCTGATATTATTGAACTTATAATACTTTTTGTCTCTATAAGTTTTTGCCTGTACATATTTTCTTCTGCTTTTCTTATAACTTTTGAAAAATCTTCATTACTCCTGACCTTTGTGGAAGTTCCAAGTGATATGCTCAAAGGAATTCTACCGCTGATAGTCTTTGCGCTCTTTTCTCTAATTCTTTTTACAATTTTTAAGGCAACCTCTTCATCGGTCTTAGGAAGAAGCATTGAAAATTCATCTCCACCCCATCTTGCAACTATATCTTCCGCTCTGCAGCAGCTCTTGAGGACATTTGCGCAACTTTTTAGTATTTCGTCTCCTTCATTATGGCCAAATGCATCATTTATTAGTTTTAACCCATTTATATCCCCCACAATGATACTTACCGGGAGCTGTCTTTTAGTATTTAACCTGTTCAATTCTTCCTCAAAATAAGCCCTGTTGTAAAGTTCGGTAAGGTTATCGTGAAAAGACAGATAAGACAGGTGATTCTCTATTGTTTTTCTTTTCGATATATCATGAAGGATGCCCTGTATGGCAATGATTTTGCCTTTATTGTTGTAAAATGGAGTTATCGTTTCCTCATAACATATTATACTGCCATTTTTATGAAGGAAGCGGATTTCTACAGACTTTGAAAAATCAAAGTTATCGTATTGTATTTCTTTAACTATTTTCTTATCATTGGGATGGACGATCTTGTAAATAAATCCTGGATCAGCATAAAACTGATCGGGGTCATAACCAAGATTTTTTTTTACTGAAGGGCTTATATACTCATATTCTAATTTAGGATCCAGCTTATACTTATATATTATATCCGAAGTATTCTCTACAAGCTTTTTAAAATATGATTCGTTTTCAATTGTTTTCTCCGGAGCTCTTTTATCAATTGATTTTAATTTATCTTTTTTTACTTTCATCGAAAGGATCCATTTAAAATTTATTTAATCTCTATTTTTTTAATTATATAACAAATATTTCAATAATTCATTAACCGTTTATTTACCCCTGACTCTTACCGTTATGCAAATGCCGTTCTTTCTTTAATATGTTGATATAATTGTCAACTTATTATGGGCCAAAAAACTTATAGAACTCTTTCTAATATTATAGAATTGGAAAGATACTATAAAGTGTTTTTAAATTGAATTATATGATTTATTCCAATAAGGATTTTGGTACAGCCTTAAAAGAAATAATAGATGAAAAGAAAATAAAACTGAGAAGCCTGGCCAATAAAACTAACCTGAATTACAGTTACTTCAGCAAGCTCAAGAAAAGGGGGAGTTATCCGCCAATTTCAACCATCAAGCTTATTTCCAGGGGATTGGGTATTCCTCCGGAGTATTTTATGGAATACAGGATCTACAAAATTCAAAAAATCCTGGATAAGAACCCTTATATCATTGATAAAACTTTTGATTATGCTAAAAACCTCATAAATAAAGAGAAATTAAAAGTAGCTGAAAGAAAAAAATCATTCACAGAAAAGTAAAATTATTATATCTTAAACCTATCATTATTTAAGCTATTCCATGTCCTATTATGAAATTACCGGAACTTTCTGAATTACTTGATAGAATTCTAAATAAATGTGTGATATGTCCCCACAATTGCAGGGTAAACAGGATTAAAGGCGAAAAAGGTTTTTGCCGTGCCGGCTGCAGGCCGGTTATTTCATCTGCCATGCTTCATCATGGAGAAGAACCGCCCATTTCGGGAGCCGGCGGTTCGGGAACTATCTTTTTTTCGCACTGCAATATGAAATGCGCGTACTGCCAGAATTACCAGATAAGCCAGGAATCAGAAGGAATAGAATACAGTATTCCGGAACTGGCGGAAAGCATGGCTGGTCTGCAGAATTCAGGCTGTCATAATATAAATTTTGTCTCTCCGACCATATGGATCCCCCAGATAATAAAAGCTTTATTTGCCGCCAGAAAAAAGGGCCTTTCAGTCCCCACCGTATTTAATACCGGAGGATATGACAATCCCAGGATTATAAAAATGCTTGATGGAATTATTGACGTTTATATGCCTGACATGCGTTACAGCGATAATGATATGGCAAAAAAATACTCTTCTGTAGAAGAATATGTCCTGTATAACCGCGAGTCAGTCAAAGAAATGTATAGGCAGGTTGGGGGCCTTAAATTAAGCGAAGAAGGAGTGGCCAAAAAAGGGCTCCTCGTAAGACTTCTTGTCATGCCTGGAAATATCGGAGGAATCAAAAAAACCCTGGATTTTATTAAAAATGAGCTGTCAACCGATGTTTATTTAAGTATTATGGCTCAATACCATCCGGTTTATAAGGCATTTAAATATCCGGAATTAAATAGAATGATTACGGCAAAAGAATATCTGGATGTGGTCAGGTATGCCGAAAAAAAAGGTTTTAGTTATGGATGGACCCAGGATCATATATCACTCAGCAGTAAAGAAGATTTATTTATGCCTGATTTTAAAGATAAGAAAGTTTTTAAATACTATAAGGATGAGGATTAATTATAACCAGCTGATTTCCGGCTGGTGATTAACGGGAAATTAAACTGCGATATCAGATTCTCTTTGTTTTTTCCATGCTTCTAATTCCTTAAGAGATAGGGCATTCAGTACATCTTTTTTTCCCAGACCGGCTCTTCTGGCTATATCTACACCCAACCTTATCATATCCATATTATTTGGCCTGTGAGAATCTGTATTTATAACCAGCTTTACACCCATTTTAGAAGCCTGCCTGGCATTTTGTTCGTTAAGATCCGTTCTTAAATAATAAGAATTTATTTCCAGAGCTTTATTATTTTCAGCTGCTGCTGCAATTAATCTTTCGATATCAATAAAATAAGGCGCCCTGCTTCCAAAAACCACTCCTGTAGGATGGGCGATAAAGTCAATATATTTATTCTTGGCCGCGCTTACCACTCTTGCAGTATTCTCGGCTTCCGTATTCAAGAAGGAAGAATGCATTGAACCAATAGCAATATCCATTTTCTTAATTATGCTCTCAGGATAATCAAATTTACCCACTTCCCTTATGTCAATTTCTGAACCCATTAAAATGCGGAAGTCTTTAAATTTAGATTTTAATTTGCCTATATAACTTATTTTTTCATATACTCTTTTATCATCCAGGCCCCTGCCATAATAATTACTTGTTGAATGGTCTGTAATCGCCATATATTCATAGTTAAATTTTTTTATTCTCTCAATCATATCATCAAGACTTAAAATACCGTCACTCCATTTAGAATGGATATGAAGGTCGCCCCTGATATCTTCCATTTTTAATAATGCCGGCAGCAAATGTTTCTTTGCCAGTTCTATCTCCCCCTGATTTTCCCTTAACTCGGGCGGAATATACTGAAGACCAAGCCTGCTGTAAATATATTCTTCAAGGCATACTGCCTCCTCCTCTGGCAGGCTATTTTTTGCTTTCGTCCCTATTATATCTTTAAGATTAATATTTTTTATTCTTCCATTTTCAGCAAACCCTTTTTTTATGGCTATTTCTTCCAGTTTTTTTATGTGTCCTTTGCTTCCGGTAGTATACAATATATCTGCAGCCCAATTATTATGACTGCTTATAATAAATTCAACTTCTGTTTCAAAAACAGTTCCAAATCTTCCGCTTATACTTTCCGGCCTTATGTCACTTTCTTTAAATCCTTTAATAAAATTTAGTGATTTAATTTCTTCCAGCAATTTTAAACTTTTCGAAGAATCAAAGAACCTGTTGTTAAAATGAGGCAATATAAGTATATCTATATCCCTGACCAGAGGCTTTTTTCTTCTCAGGGAACCGGCCGCAATTACTTTTTCTATATCTTTTATTTTATAAAGACTCATCTTTATTTCATCAAGAAAAAGCTCAACCTGCCAGCGCGGGTAAAGACCTTTAATACTTTCAATATAATCCAGAGAAAATTTAAGTCTTTTAATGTAAAACATACTGTCTTTGCTTTCACTTAAGCCTGCTTCTGCCATAATATTATAAATCCTGTTGCCAATATCTCTTGAAGTAAGTTTACCTTTAAGGTCCTCAATGTTTTTTATATCCAGGGCTTCATAGATTTTAAACATTCTTTTTTTACCAAATCCGCTTATTCTTATTAACCCTATCAGGCTTTCATCATACTTTGATTTTAATTCTTCATATAATCTAATGGTTCCTGTTTCCATATACTCCGCTAAAAGTTCATACGCCGGCCCTTCCATGCCGGGTAATTTCTTAATCTGGCCGCCGGGGTAAGTCTTTTCAATACTTTCAGGATTGTCTCTCAGTGTTCTTGCCGCTATCATAAGGTTTGAAGACAGTTCTTTGCCGGTACTGCCTGATTTTTTAATTTCTGCTATATACATAAAGATATTTGCCAGCTTTAAATTAATCATTTTATAATAATTATTATGTTATAATATTTTTTATATTAGTATTCAAAGCAAGATATTATATCATAAAATACTTCAAGTTATGAGAAAAAAAACCAATTACAATGAAACGCAGGATAATAAAAGGTACCATTCACTACGCGAAGATATGGTAGAAGAACAGATCGTCTCCCGGGGTATAAGTGATAAAAAAGTCCTTGAAGCGTTAAGAAAAGTGCCGCGGCATATTTTTGTAGATAAAGCTTATATGGATTCGGCTTACGAAGACAGGCCGCTCCCCATTGGGTCGGGGCAGACAATATCACAACCATACATAGTAGCACTTATGACAGAAAGTCTTGAGCTGATAGGAAATGAAAGGGTCTTAGAAATAGGTACCGGATCGGGTTATCAGGTGGCAATACTGGCCGAGCTGGCAAAGGAAGTATACACAGTAGAGATAGTCACTTCTCTGCATGAAAGAAATAAAAAGCTTCTTTCCGGGTATAAAAACATAAAGATGAGTAATCATGATGGTTACCTTGGATGGAAGGAGCATTCGCCATATGACAGGATAATCGTTACCGCGGCACCCGACCATATCCCGCAGCCTTTCATCGAACAATTAAAGGACGGAGGGATAATGGTTATTCCTGTCGGTCAATCAAACTGGAGCCAGGTCCTGTATAAAGTAATCAAACAGGGAAAGAATATAAAAAAGATAAGTTTGTGCGATGTGGCTTTCGTCCCGTTAAGGAGGAATCAAAACCTGATATAAATAAAACAATAAGGAAGCTTACAGCATTTTATGGATAAGGAAGAACTGTTAAAAATCCTAAAAGAAATAAGCGTTCTCCTGGAGTTGAAAGATGAAAATCCTTTTAAAATCAGGGCTTATCAGAACGCAGCCCGGGCGCTGGAGTCATCGGACATAGATTTTAGCAGGGATTTAAAAGCAGAAGATTTTAAAGATATAAAAGGAGTGGGCCCGCATATTGCAGAGAGGATAAAAGAATTAATTGACACCGGCAGTCTTAAGGTTTACGAAGAACTTAAGGAATCCATACCTCCCGGCCTGGTAGAAATGCTTTCAATCCCCACTATGGGCCCTAAAAAAATAAAATATTTATATGATAATCTGGGTATAAGCGATATCAGCCAGCTTGAATATGCCTGCATGGAAAACAGGCTTACAGCTCTGCCCAATTTTGGGGAAAAAACCCAGGAAAATATTCTTAAAGGTATTGAAATCCTAAAAAAATATAAGGGCAGGTATCTTTATGCAAACATAATAGATGAAGCAGAAGTGATCCATGATAAAATTAAGAATTTTAGATACATTAAAAGATCAAGCCTTGCCGGCAGTGTCCGGAGAAAAAAAGAAGTAGTTAAGGATATTGATATTGTTGCAAGCAGCGACCGGCCTGATAAGGTTATGGATTTCTTCACCGCGCTCAACGAGGCAGAGGATGTTATAGCCAGGGGAGATACAAAATCCAGCATCAGGTTAAGATCGGGAATTAATGTAGACATAAGGATAGTGGAAGAGTTCCAATACCCTTATGCCCTGCATCACTTTACTGGAAGCAAAGAGCATAATACGGCAATGCGAACCGCTGCTAAAAAAGAAAATATAAAAATGAATGAATACGGTCTTTTTAAAAATGGCAGGCTTATTAAATGCTCCGGTGAAAAGGATATCTATAGTTATTTTTCAATGGAATGGATACCTCCTGAACTCAGGGAAAATTATGGAGAAATTGAAGCAGCAAAAAATAAAACACTTCCAAAATTAATAGAAGAAAAAGATATAAGAGGAATATTCCACATCCACACCACATACAGTGACGGTAACATCAGCCTGATGCAGGTCTGCAACTACCTTAAAAAAATGGATTTCCAGTATGCTGGAATTAGCGAGCATAGCAAATCTGCCGCTTATGCAGGAGGATTAAAAGATGAGGATATTAATAAATACATGGAAGAAATAGATAAATTAAATAAAAAACTTCCCGGTTTTAAAGTTTTTAAAGGGATTGAATCCGATATTCTCACTGATGGAAATCTTGATTATAATAAGGACATACTTAATAAATTTGATTTTATCATTGCCGCGATTCATTCCAGCTTTAACTTAAGTGAAGAACAGATGACAAATAGGATTATAAAAGCAATCGAGAATAAGTTTACTACCATGATAGCTCATCCTACCGGAAGGCTGCTTCTATCAAGAGACCCCTATAAGGTGGATATTATAAGAATAATAAATGCAGCAGCAGAAAATAACGTAGATATAGAATTAAATTCAAGCCCCTTAAGATTAGATCTCGACTGGAGGATGTGTAAATATGCAAAGGAAAAAAGAGTAAAAATTTTTATAAATACGGATGCCCATAGTTTAAAAAACTTAAACGACTATAAATTTGGTGTAAATATTGCCCGGAAGGGCTGGCTGGAAAAGCAGGACGTGCCAAATACCCTTTCTGCAGATGAACTTGGCAATTATTTAAAAAATAAGAAAATAAAAAAAGGAATAATAAAATAAAAATAAATTATCGTGATATAAATTATGAAAACCGGTAGAAATATTAAAAAGGATAGCGCCATATATACAGCCGCATATAAACCGGCGGTAGAAAATATAAATAAAATACTTAATATTCTAAACCGGGAATACCCTGAAGCGGTTTCTACTTCACTCAAACATAAAAATGCGTTCCAGTTACTTATTTCTACAATTCTTTCGGCCCAGAGTACGGATAAGCTGGTAAATAAAGTGACACCTGCGCTTTTTAAAAAATATAAAAACCCTGAAGATTTCGCCAGGGCAAATATAATCCAGCTTCAGGAAGACATAAAATCAACAGGTTTTTATAGGAATAAGGCAAAAAACATAATTAATTGTTCAAAGGATATCATCACAAGATTTAAAGGCGCAATGCCTGATAACATTGAAGATTTAACTTTACTTCACGGTGTGGGAAGAAAAACCGCCAATGTCGTTCTGGCTAATGTATTCGGAAGGCAGGCCATAATAGTAGATACCCATGTAAAAAGAATTTCATACAGGCTTGGATTAACCATAAATGCGGACCCCGTAAAGATTGAATTTGATCTTATGGGAATAATCCCGAAGGAGAGATGGAGCAGTTATTCTCACATGATAATTGAACATGGAAGGACTATTTGCCTTGCAAGAAGCCCGAAGTGTCATGTATGCAGGCTCCTAAAATATTGCAGGTATGGCCAGGAAAATGCTTAGTTTTAAATATCCTTATCTTGAAATTTAAATTTCCTTGCCAAGAGTTGATTTTGCCAGCAGTGCATGCTTTACACCCTTTATTACCTTAAGTTTAGTCTCAAGCTCAAATAACTCTGCGATTTTACCTTTTACCACGATTACTTCCAGGCAGGTATCATGGTCAAGATGAACATGCTGGCTGGATATTATGACTTTATGGTAGTCATGCTGGATATTTATAATGTCATCCACGAGCTCTCTCCGGTGATGGTCATATATGATAATTATAGCCCCGGCAACCTTTTCATTTGCATTATCAGACCACCGGCTGTCTACCAGCTCTTTTCTTATTAAGTCCCTCAAGGCCTCGGAACGGTTTTCATAACCTCTTTTCCTGACGTAACTGTCAAATTTATCCAGTAAATTTTTTTCTATAGATACACCAAATCTCTTTAATATATCCATTTCATTTCCTTTTATTATGGTTTTAAAAAATCATGCTAAAAATAATATAAATAACCTTTTATAATAATTACTGCCTGCGCATCAATGCATAAAGGCTTATATCTTCTTTTTTGTTAAAAACGTTTTTCCCGCCAGGTCCCAGAAGCTCTATACTCTTAAAACCTGCATTTCTGGCCATTTTTATAAATAAACCGGTCTCAAGTGTACAGAGGTAAGAAGAGTTCACAAAAAAATCTTCTACTTTATCTTCGCAAATTACGGTAATTATAAAATCAACCCTGGTCTTAATTTTCCCATATTCAAAATGTTTGATAAAAATATAATTCTTCCCATTTTTTTCAACCATTTTTGGGGCATAAAAACTGTTTTTTCCCATAACATCAGAATTAAAATTTAAGAATTGAACTACTGCCAGGCCATTTTTCGTCAGCTTGTTTTTCATTTTCTTAAGGGCCTGTTTGATACTCCTCCTGTTTCCCAGAATGGGAATAGTGTTTCCAAGACATGTCACGAGGTCAAAAGGACCATATGGAATTTTATCAAGTCCTTCAAATCCTTCTTTTACCAGAGTGACATTTGAAGATTTAACCACTTTTTCTCTTGCAAATTCTATCGCCTCTTCTGACGGGTCGGCAGCAATAACTTCTTTTGCATAGCCGGAAAAAAGTTGTGAATGATGTCCCGTTCCGCAGCCTATATCAAGTACACTCTCAATATTATTTTTATTAAATATATCTATAAAAAAATCTCTTTCCTTATCCAGTCTTTTATTCCAGTCCACCTGCAAGTCATAAAATTCCGGGCTTAATTTAAAATTTTTTTCTTTCATTTAAAAATCACCTGGATCCGGCATTATCATTTTAAGTCTTCATTGGCGCCGTATTTTAGCATTTTATGATATCACAACTGATAAAATTAACATATACGGCAGGGCCGCTTTTAAAAAATGAAATAACACATAGCAAAAATCTGGATTATATCTTAAATTAAATTATATTATTGTATATAATTACATATAAAATAATATTTAGTTAATCAGCCAATTTCCTTTCAAGTAACAACGCCATATAAAGATATAAAGAGCACCATATACAATTTAAGGTATTGTAAATGAAAATAGCAATTACGTCAGACGTACATTTAAAAACAAAAAAAGAATCGCCCGGAAGGTGGAACGCATTAAGAGATATCCTTGATAAAATGCTATCTGAAAACATTAAAATATTAATAATAGCGGGTGATTTATTTAATGAAGAAAGCCAGAACTACTCCGAGTTTGATGAATTTTGCAGGAATCCGGAATATACCGGCCGCCGTATAAAGTTTTATATAATTCCCGGGAACCACGATCCCTCCATCAAACAGCAGTATTTTACTTCGGATAACATTACAGTTTTTGATAAAACTACGATTTTTTCATTGGGTGAGCCGCCGGTCACTTTCTCTTTCATGCCCTATCTTCCGGCTAAATCCATGGGTGAAGTCCTGGCAGAAAACATTAAGAGCCTGCCCGGTACATGGCTCTTAATAGGACACGGCGATTACACGGCCGGCCTCAGGAACCCGAATCCTTACGAGCCAGGTATTTATATGCCCATTTCCAGAAATGACATCCAGTACTACAACCCGGCTAAAATCATTCTGGGTCATATTCATAAAAGAATAAACTTTGGTAAAGTTTATTATCCCGGGTCCCCGTGCGGACTGGATATAAATGAAACCGGAAAAAGAAGTTTTCTGATTTTAAATACAGGCACCCTGGAAATAACAGAAAAAGCAATAGATACCGACTTTATATTCTTTAATGAAACTTTAATCTCGCTGCCCGCTGCTGATGAGTTTGATTACATGAAAAAAAAGATACAGGAGATGATAGGCAGCTGGAGTATAAATAAAAATGAATTATCAAAGGTTATAATCCGGCTAAAAATCAAAGGATACTCGTCCGATAAAAACAGGCTTTTTGAAGTAATTAAAAAAACACTTAAAGACTTTACCTTTTATAATCATGAAGAGCCGGATTTAACCGCAGTATCAATATTTAATGATCCGGAAAGAATAGCTATCGTAGAGAAACTAAAGGGTGAAATAGAAAGACTTGAATGGACCGATGAAATTGCTTCTAAGGAAGATATCCTTGAAAAAGCTCTTCATGTAGTATTAAAAGAATAATTTTATAAGGATAACAGGGAATCTATGGGAATTATAATTAATAAGATATCAGTAAAAGATCTGGGCCCGATAAAAAACTTTTCAGCCGGCTTTGGTATTTTTAATCTTATATACAGTAAAAATGAGAAAGGGAAAACTTTCCTTACAGAATTTATAATTCGCTGCCTGTTTAAAAATATAAAACGCTGGAGTTATTTAAGAGAAGGGGGAAAAGGGAAAGTTACTATCAGCGGACTGGAAAAACAACCGGTTGATTTTACCCCGTTATCTAAAAAAAAGCTTGAAGATTACTGGGAAAGCAGTGAAAAGGGCCTCCCTTTATCAATGGCAAAACTGCTTGTGGCAAGGGGCGGTGAAGCCGGAATCGAGGACGGTGAAGGCATAAGCAAATTTTTAATAAAAGAAGTGCTGTCCGGTATAAATATCCTTGATAAAATTGACAGTGACAGTAATATTTCAAAAACAGTAAAGAAAGCAGAAATCAGCAACAACCAGATTATTATCTCTGCTGCCGGTGAAGGGAAAAAATATGCCGATATTAGAGATGAGCTAAACAGCATTGAAAAACAATTTGAAGATATAGAATCCGGATACGCCCAGGGGATGTTAAAAACCTCAAAGCTGGAAGAAAAAGCTCTGCAGGAAAAGCTTGCCCGGCTAAACAGGGCAAAAAGACACCTTGCATACCTTATTTCAGAAAGAATTAAAAAATTAAATGAGAAACTTGATAATGTCCCGGAGGATGAATCAGTTAAAACAGAGAATGTGATCTCAATATACAGGAGCAAAAAGGAAAACTGCATCCGGCTGGAAAATGATTATGAAGCCGCACTTAAAGAAAGTAAAGATTACAGGTGGCTGGACAGCGCATTGCCCCAGTATAAAGATTTGATATCAAAAGCTGTAAAAAAACCGGGTAAATTTTTACTTTTTCTATGTGGTATTTTTACAGCTGCAGGTATAGCCGCAGCAGCACTCATGCTTTCCCTTTACCCGGGAATTTCTGTTTCTCTGCTTTTTTTATATGCAGGGATTATATGTTTTTGTTTTCTGGCTATATTGATATTTTCTCTTGTATACATTAAAAAACTTAATGATTTTTTAAGGCAGGCAGGACAGAATGAGGAATTAAATAAAATTAAGGAAGAATTTAAAAAAAGGACCGGTGAAGATCTGGCAGATATTTCTCTTCTTGAGTCAACCTTAAACAAACAAAGAGATTCAAGAAGCAGGTTTGTGGTAATAGAAAATGAAATCAATACCCTTAAAAAAGAACTTCAGGAGCAGCATTTCTTTATTAACCGGAAAATAGAAAGTTTTTATGGAAAAGAAGTAAGCGAAAAAGACTGGGAAACAATAATTAAAGAATTAAAACAAAATAATAAGAATATAAAAAACCAGATTGACAGTGAAAAAGAAGAATTATACAGGCTTGGAGTATCTGAAGAAGATTACCTTCCGGAAGATACCGGAATTAAGTACAGCCGGCAGGAATACGAAAAAATACAGTCTGATCTTGAAAATATCCGGACAGAAATTACAAACCAGGAATCAAAGATTCAAAACTTAAAATACAGTATATGCGGAAAAACCGGTGATGACCCCAGCATCAGCTGGGAAGAGCTTATTGAAAATCTCCGGAAAAAAAGGCAGGAGGTATATAATGAACTAAAAGAAATTTCTGCCGGTATCATAGCCGGTTTGGTGGTCCACAGGATCGTTTCCGGTTTGCGCGAGGAAGAGGATTTAAAAATAAAAGAAGGGCTGCAGTCGGAAATAGTTATAAGTCCCCTAAAAGATATCACTCATAGATATACCGGTCTTGGCCTGGATGACAGTAATCTTATTATTTCAGACCCTTATGATAATTTTAATATAAAGGATTTAAGCACAGGTGCCAGGGAACAGGTAATGCTGGCACTAAGAATTGGTTTTACTCTTAAATTATTAAAAGAAGATTCGCTCTTTTTAATCCTTGACGATGCGTTCCAGCATTCCGACTGGGAAAAACGTGAAATTCTTATAGATAAACTGGCAGAGATCGCACAAACAGGCTGGCAGATAATCTATTTAACAATGGACGATCATATAAAAAGATTATTTGATAAAGCAGGCAAAGCATTTGAAACCGGCAAATATAAGAGCTTTAGTTTGTAGATTAATCTTACAAAAAAGGAAGTTTTTCTTTTTTTAAATAAGCGACAGCCTGGCTGGAAGCTACAATCTTATTCAAATTATTTTTTACGATAATGTCATAAGTAGCTATTGTATTCCCCCTGCTTACTTCTTTTGCTTCAGCTCTAAGTATATCTCCCGCAAAAGAAGGCCTTATATAATTTATATTTATATCAAGCGCCACTGCGACCGTCCCATAAGAATTTGCGGCAGACCCGAAGGCTACATCTACCAGGGAAAAAATTGCCCCGCCGTGAATTATGGAAAAGAAATTTTCATGTTTTTTTAAGACTTTCATCTCGGCAACAGAGCTCCCCTGATTAAGCTCTACAATCTTTATATTGAAAAGTCTTGCATAGGGCTCTTTTTCTACATTTTCTTTGATTTTTTTTAGTAAATCTTTATTCATGGTTTATTACAATACCTCTACCAGCTTTTTATCCTTCCCCCCATCTTCATGCATGCTATCTTTTTCTTTTTTAATATTGGATAGTTCAATAAGCCTTCCATGCGGACAGGCTTCAATACACATTCTGCAGAGTGTGCATTTTGTAAAATCAAATTCAGGAATAGCTTTTTCTTCATTCCAGATTATAGCTTCGTTTTCGCAGGTTCTAAAGCATTTCCTGCAATGCAGGCAGCCATTATCACATTTCTCTCTTCCGGGTATATCTCTAAGCGGCTGATAACTGCATAAATAAACTATATTCGAATCTGCCGGTACGAGTTTAATAATATTTCTGGTGCATTCTTCTACACAGATACCGCAGCCTGTGCACTTTTCTGGATCTATCACGGCTACATTCATTTCTTTATCAATAGAAATAGCATCATTGGGGCAAACCGCCACACAATCCCCCAATCCGAGACAGCTGTAAGGGCATCTTTTATACCCGCCAATAAGTTTGGATGCAGCGTTACAGGTTTTTACACCCGTATAATCACCTATTAAATCTGAATTTCCGTAACAATGGACCACAGCCTTTTTTTTAATTGAAGACGATTCTATTTTAATATCCAGTACTTTCTCCAGGCTCTCAAGCATGTCAGGATTATTCAGCACGGTAGCACAGGCGCTTGTAAAAAAAATATTTTTATCCTTTGCCAGTGCCTGAGCATAGGCAAAACATCCCGGATAACCACAGGCGCCGCAGTTAACTCCGGGCAGTTTTTCTGAAATCTCTTCAGCTTTTTTAAGCGATTCAGGCTCTTTAGGAAGAAATCTATATACCAAAAAAATAAGTATGCCACATACAAGTCCTATTGAGCTTAAAATTATTATATTTAATCCAGTACTCATAATTAAATTTAAATTTATAAAATATTTTTATTTATACTATTCCTCTAAAACCGACAAATGCCAGTGCCAGAAGCGCTGCGGTTAGAAAAGCTACCGGCAATCCTCTCATAGATTTTGGAGAGTCAGCAAGACCAAGTTTTTCTCTTATACCGGACATAATAATAATCACAAGTGTATAACCAACTCCCGCACCAAGAGCATTTACCACACTTTCCAGAACTGAGTAATTCTCTGCTGAATTTATTAATACTATGGCCATTATTATACAATTAGTGGTAATCAAAGGTAAATAAATACCCATTGTATTATACAGGATTATATTGGTCCTCTTTATAATAACTTCCACTATTTGCACCAGGGATGCTATTACCAGAATATATATTACAATATTCATAAATTCTACTTCATAAGGTACCAGTATATAGTTATAAATCACTGAAGTAGAAACAGAGGCAATTAGCATTACCAGGGTTACAGCTATACCCATGCTGAAAGCATTGGATAATTTTTTAGATACTCCGAAAAAAGAGCATAATCCCAGAAATTTGGCAAGGACCATATTATTTATAAGAACCATCCCTATAAATATGGCGAAAAGATTATTCATACTTCATCACCCCTGCCAATCTCAGTATTGCCATCGTGACCCCTATTACCAAAAAAGCTCCCGCTGGAGAAATAAAAAATATCAATGGATGCTCAGATAAACCCGGAAGTTTAAATAACTGCCTTCCAAATATTTCCAGCTTTCCGGTGCCCATAATTTCCCTTATAAAAGAAATCACCACAATAGCAATTGCAAAGCCGATCCCTTCTCCTATCGCATCTGCAGCAGAAAGCAGCACCGGATTCTTGGAAGCAAACGCCTCTGCCCTCCCTAAAACAATACAATTCACCACAATAAGTGGGAGATAGATCCCGAGCGATCTATATAGCGCTGGAACATATGCCTCAACGACAAGACTTAAAATAGTAACAAATGTGGCTATTACAACTATAAAAACAGGAATCCTGACCATGGAAGGTGTTACTTTTCTTATACCTGAAATTATTATATTTGAGCCAAGCAGCACAAATATTACGCCTGCGCTCATCCCCAGAGCGTTGGTAAGAGAATTTGTAATCGCCAGGACTGGGCAAAGACCTAAAATAAGTATGAACACAGGATTTACTACGATAATACCTTTTACCAGCTCTTTCCAGAATCCGCTATCACCTTTTTTATTACCTTTTACATGTTGTTTCTGTGGATGGCAGGTCTGTGGCTCCGGATAATTACCTTTATCTTTAAAGTCGTTCATTTTAATGTTCCATTCCTTTTACAATCTGCATTTGAATATACTACTTTTCTAAAGTATTTAATATTTCAGTCATCTTTTCATGAATTGCATCCACTACGGCACCTGAACTTATAGTAGCCCCGGTTATTGCATCTATTTTGCCGCCCTCAGACTTAAGGGTAATATCATTTATAGACAGACCTTTAAATTGATCGGTAAAAGAACTTTCAGTTATCCTGGAGCCAAGTCCCGGGGTTTCAGTTTGCGAAAGTATAGATACTCCCTCAATTTCGAAACTATTATTTAATCCTACCAGAATATCAATATCCCCTCCATATCCACCGCCACTTGCAATAAAAGCATAACCGGCTTTTTCTCCATCCTGATATATAACATATATTTCATCCTCAATCTCATAGCCAGTCATTTCAGGAAAAATATTTTCAAGAATACCCTTGATTTCTTCAACCTTCCTTGTTTCCAGTACAGGTGAGGTTAAACTATTGACCGCTACCAGCAAAGTCACAGAAATTATAACAATTACTGCCAGAAAAATAACAGGATATGCTTTGTTCGATAAAATTTTCTTAAACATTTTTACTTTTCCTATAAAAACCAAACGGCTTTACCCTCACATATTTATCTATAAGAGGGGTAAAAGCATTCATAATAAGTATGGAAAAAGCAACTCCTTCCGGTAAACTGCCAAAATTCCTTATAAGCACAGTCAATATTCCCAGTCCTGCTCCGAATATTACTCTTCCGTTTTTCGTTACCGGCGAAGTTACGTAATCGGTTGCCATAAAGAATGCGCCCAGCATCAATCCCCCCGCCATAACCTGGAATAATACATCTCTTCCCATTATAAAAGAACCCAGCGCAACAGTGCCAATATAAACTGCCGGTATTCTCCAGTCTATTATCCGGAATACCACAAGGATCAATGCTCCGATTAATATAAACATTGCTGACGTTTCTCCAAGGGAGCCCCCGGTATTTCCAAAAAACAAATCTTTGTATAAGGAAATTTTATCTGATTGGTAGGTGAAATTCTCGCCCAGCGGAGTTGCTCCCGTCAAAGCATCGTAATTAAAATGAGGGGGAAGGACCCAGGTTGTCATCTCACCGGGAAAACATACTGATAAAAATGCCCTTCCTGCCAGGGCCGGGTTAAAAATATTATGACCAAGTCCCCCAAAGGCTTCTTTTACTATGGCTATAGCAAAAAATGATCCGATAACAGCCATCCATAACGGCAGTCTCGGCGGAAGGGTAAGCGCAAAAAGAAGACCTGTAATTACCGCGCTCCCATCCATAATAAATCTTTTTTTCCTTAGTTTTTTTATAATAAACTCGGTGAGCACAGCTGTTACTATACTGGCAAGTATTAGATAAATCGCATAATATCCGAAATAATAGATACTTGCACCAGTGGGGAAAAGAAGGGCAACTACCACCATATACATTATTTTGCTCGTGGATAAACCCTTCCATATATGAGGCGCGTGAGAAATTAATATTTTATTTTCTTTCACTGTTCCCCTTACTGCTGATTTTTAGCTGCTTTTTTATCCAGGACGCTTTTACCGGTTTTTATATACCCTACAATAGGAATATTTGCCGGGCAGACATAGGCACAGGAACCGCACTCAATACAATTATCTATATAATATTCCCTGCAGTTTTCGAAATATCCCTTTTTTACATTTCTTACATATGCCAGAGGCATGAGATTCATGGGGCATATATTCACGCATCTGCCGCAATTTATACAGTTCTGTTCATCCTGGATTCTCCTTTTTATAACCAGTATGCAATTAGTTCCTTTAGTCACCGGAAAATCGGTACTTACAATAGAAATACCCATCATGGGTCCGCCTGCAATCATGCAATTAATTTCACTTCTAAACCCGCCGAATTTTTCAATAAGCGAATCTATTGTTGTACCCAATCTTACCTGTAAATTTTTTGGATTTACAACTGTGCCTGTTACCGTAACCACTCTCTCTATGAGGGGTTTACCTTCAATTACGGCATCGTATATTGATTTGGAAGTTGCAACATTATTTACTATAACTCCTACATCCATCGGAAGCCCGCCCATTGGGACAACCCTGCCTGTTATAGTCTTAATCAATGATTTCTCTGCCCCCATAGGATACCTTGACTTTAGCGAAACTATTTTAAATAAACTGCTGAAATCCATCCTCATTATAAGTTCTTCCAGATTCTTTATGGCATCTTTTTTATTATCTTCTATTGCTATATAAATATTCCGGGGAGAAAGTACCCTGTTTATAATATAAAGCCCCATTATAACTTCTCTACCGTACTCAAGCATAATCCTGTGGTCTGAAGTTATAAAAGGCTCGCATTCACATCCGTTTAAAATAAGTGTATCAATTTTTTTATCAGGCGGTGGATTAAGTTTTACATGAGTCGGGAATGTCGCCCCTCCAAGACCGACGACTCCGGCCTCCCTTACCTTTGCAAGTACTTCTTTTTTATCAATGGAATCTATTATCCTTTTTAACGCATAAAAATCATATGATTCCCGCATATTAAACAATTTAGCCAGTTCAACCCATGAATCTTTTCCATCCGATTCTATAAGGGCGGCATCCATTACACCGCTGGTTACCGGATTTATCATTTTTATGATTTTAGCAACTTTTCCTGAAATTGAAGAATGGATGGGTGCAGAAACATAGCTTTTGGAATCTGCTATTTTCTGTCCTGTCTTAACCATGTCTCCCTTCTCAACTATTAATTCACAGGGAGCACCGATGCTTTGTTGAAGCGGAAGGATTACCTTTTCGGGGAGAGGGAGGACTTCAATGGATTTTTCAGCGGTGATCTTATTCTCGGGCAGAGAAAGACCCTTAAATGCACTTTTCTTTTTAATGACAATATCCATACTACATTTTAAAAAAAGTAAAAAACAAAAGGCAATGTTACTTAATATATTCT
>CAYRJH010000018.1:0-3027 GCA_964424685.1 uncultured Actinomycetota bacterium
AAAATTATAATAAAAAATATATTGCATATTATTTAATAATTACGTATAATATGCAAAATAATAAATGTAGGGAGTAATATTATCATGAAAAATATGGTTAAGGCAGGAATTATAGGGGGATCTGGATTTACAGGACTTGAACTGGTTAAAATATTAAGTGGGCATAAGTATGCAAAAATAAGCTTTGCAACTTCAAGGACCTATAAAAATTTAGCTGTAAGTGATGTATTTCCTTCATATCAGGATAGCGGAGATACCAGGCTTACTTTCATTGAGGAGGCTAAAAAATGCGATCTGGAAGATATTGATATAATATTTCTGTGCCTGCCGCCGCATAAATCAATGGAGTATTTGATGGGAATATCAGACAATTATAATTTTAAAGTTATAGATGTAGGCTCAGATTTCAGGCTAAAAAAACCGGAAGATTATAAATACTGGTATGGAACAGAGCATATTATGAAAAATAAACTTTCTGAATTTGTATACGGTCTTCCGGAAATAAATAAAGAGAAGATAGAAAAAAGTAATTGTGTTGCCAATCCAGGCTGTTACCCCACTTCTATTTTGCTGGGGATTGTTCCCGTAATTAAAGGAGGAATAGATATTAAAGATATATATATTGATTCTAAATCAGGTATTAGCGGCGCAGGAAGAAAGTTCGTGGATCAGTATCTTTTTACTAATATTGAAAATAATTTTTATGCTTACTCTGCTGCGGGACACAGGCATACCGGGGAAATAGAGCAGGAAATTGAAGGTATTTCGGGAAAAAATTTTAAAATAAATTTTACGCCTCATCTTATTCCCATAAGCAGGGGCATATTTACCTCCATCTACTGTAAAATCGGTACAGAAGAAGAAAGTAATGCAGAGGAAAAAATATACAGTTCATTTGAGAAATTCTGCAGGGGACTTCCTTTTGTTAAATTTATGGGCACTGAAATACCGCAGCTTAAGGATGTAATCGGGACCAATATGTGTTTATTAGGCTATAAACTTGATGAACGAACCGCTACACTTAAGATTTTCAGCGTAATAGATAATCTCTTAAAAGGTGCAGCGGGTCAGGCTGTTCAAAATATGAATATAATGATGGGTTTTGATGAAAAAGAAGGATTAAGTTTTAGCGGATTATTTTCTTAGAAAAATGAAAGGATTTTAAATTTATTATGGGTATAAAGCAAAATAAAAAAAATAAAGATATTAATAATTTCAAGATTATAAAGGGCGGGACTATAACCACTGTTCCGGGATTTTGTGCTTCAGCATGTCACTGTGGCATTAAAAATTCAAAAAAACCCGATATTTGCATAATATATGCTGAAGAAGGCAGTACTTGCAGTGGCGTTTTTACTACCAATAAATTCTCTGCGGCTCCTGTTTTAGTTACAAAAGAACAACTCGGTAAAGCCGTAAATATAAAAGCAGTTGTCATAAACAGCGGAGTTGCAAATGCCTGTACGGGAAAACCAGGATATATCAATGCAAAAAAAACAGTTAATATTGCAGCAAAATACCTGAATATTGGAAGTGAAAATATAATTGTATCGTCAACCGGAGTAATTGGGAAACAATTGTCTATGGACAGGATAGAGCAGGGAATAAAAGAGTGTTCAGGTAAATTAAGCAGTAAAGGCGGACATGACGCTGCAGAAGCGATACTTACAACAGATCTGACAGCCAAGGAAATAGCAGTATGCATTAATGTTAAAGAAGGCAGGGATATAATAATAGGAGGTATCGCAAAAGGTTCGGGTATGATAGAGCCCAATATGGCGACACTTCTGGTGTTTATAGCAACAAATACCGGGATCTCAAAAAATCTGCTTAGCAAACTTCTGCATGAAGAAACCGGTAAAAGCTTTAACAGTATAACTATTGATGGATGTCAGAGCACAAATGATATGCTAGTAGTCATGACAAATTCACAAAGCGGCGTATATATAAAAAACAAAAATAGTAAATATTATAATGATTTTAAAAATGCTTTTTCATATGTAATGAAAGACCTGGCAGAAAAAATAGTACTGGATGGAGAAGGCGCAACTAAATTAATCAGGATAAAAATTGTAAATGCACTAGATATGTCCTGTGCTAAAAAACTGGCTTTTAAGGTTGCGAATTCGAATCTATTCAAATGTGCGATGTTTGGACAGGACCTTAATTGGGGAAGGATAAATTCAGCGCTGGGTTCGGTTGATTGTGATTTTAATCCGGATAAAGTCAAAATATACATTGATAATATTTTGATTGTAGAGAATGGCATGGGAGCAGGATTTGAAATGGCAGAGGTTAAAAAGTTAATGAAAGATAAGGAAATAAAATTTACCGTTGATTTAAATTGCGGGCATAAAAATTTTGAAGTTTTAACTGCAGATCTTTCATTTGATTATATTAAAATAAATGCCTTATACCGTACATAGATGCAACCAATAAACTTTTAAAAAATTATTTTAAAGAAGGTATCAAGATGGGAAATAATAAAGATAACGGCATAAAGGTTAAGGAACTTTACAGTAATAAAGTAGAAGTTTTACTGGAATCGCTGCCTTACATAAAAGAGTATTTTAATAAAGTTGTGGTAGTTAAAATAGGCGGAAGCATGATGGAAAATGACAGTATACTGGAAAGTGTCCTTAATGACCTTATCCTTATGAAGTATGTGGGAATAAAAGTGGTGCTTATACATGGGGGCGGGAAACAGATTAACGAGATGGCATTAGAAAAAGGAATAAAACCGGAATTTGTCGATGGATTAAGGGTGACTGATAAGGATACGATTGAGATTGTAAAAATGGTCCTGATAGGGGATATAAATACAAAAATAGTATCTTTTCTTAACAAACATGGAAATACTGCAGTGGGAATATCGGGTAATGACGGCGGTTTTATAAAATGCAGCAAGAAAAAATATAATAAGAATGGAAAAGAAATAAATCTTGGATTCGTTGGAGAGATTGAGAGCATTAATTCCGGATTTTTAAATAATATATTAGAAAACGGTTATATACCTGTTATTGCCAC
>CAYRJH010000018.1:3127-4301 GCA_964424685.1 uncultured Actinomycetota bacterium
ACAGACAAGGGCATAGGTACGATGATAACGAACAGGGAGGTAGAATGATTATGGATGTTGTTTTAAAAAATGCAGAAATATTTGAAATTGGCAATAAATATCTGATGCCGACATACAATAGGCTGCCGGCAGTGTTTGTAAAAGCTAAAATGCAGTATCTCTGGGACGCTGAAGGAAACAAATATCTCGACTTTATAGCCGGTTATGGATGTCTTAATGTCGGACACAGCAATAAATATGTAGTGAATGCGTTAAATAAACAGATTGGTAAAATAATACAACCTTCAAATGTTTATTATAACAAACCTCAGGTTATGCTGGCAAAAAAGCTCAGTGAGATTTCAGGTTTTGGAGAGAAGGTTTTTTTTGCAAACAGCGGTACCGAATCAATTGAAGGTGCCATAAAACTGGCAAGGAAGTATTCAACAGATAACTATGGCTCGAAGCGGTATGAGATAATTACTTTTAAGAAAGCTTTTCACGGCAGGACACTCGGAGCTCTTGCCGCAACAGCTCAACTGGAAAAGCAAAAATTGTTTGAGCCTCTACTTTCCGGATTCAAATATGCGGAGCTTAATAATATGGAATCGGTAAAAGCATTATTGAATGAAAATACATGTGCCATAATGCTGGAACCTGTTCAGGGTGAAGGCGGCGTATATCCGGCAGATAAAGAATTTATTAAAGATTTGAGGAACATATGCAGCAAAAAAAATATATTGCTTATTCTGGATGAAATACAGACAGGGTTCGGAAGGACCGGGAGCATGTTCGCGTATCAGAATTATTGTATTTATCCCGATATTCTGGTAGTAGCAAAAAGCCTGGGTGGAGGAATGCCTATAGGGGCAATAATTTCTACAAAAAAAATAGCAGAAAGTTTCGGACCCGGAACACATGGCTCAACGTTTGGCGGAAATGCCGCATCCTGTTCTGCTGCTCTTGCGGTAATTGACTATATTATCAGCAACAAGCTTATTGAAAAGTCCAAGAAATCAGGGCAATATTTAATGGAAAAATTAATAAAGATTAAAAATAAATACCCCGTGGTAAAACAGGTAAGAGGAATGGGTCTTATGGTCGGGATGGAATTTACAAGGCCTGTAGCGGGAAAAATGGTTCTTGACGCTCTTAGTGATAAACTGGTTATAAATAAGGTATCAGATAGCATCTT
>CAYRJH010000018.1:4401-11274 GCA_964424685.1 uncultured Actinomycetota bacterium
CAGCTGGGGAGGGGTGAATCTTATAAGGATACGGCAAAGATTTTTTCATTATATGTTGATGGAGTGATTATAAGGACATTCAAACAGGAAACTTTAGACATCTTTGCAAAATATGGGAATATACCTGTAATAAACGGTCTTACCGATACTTATCACCCATGCCAGGTGCTGGCTGATATGCTGACATTAAAAGAAATGGGGATGTTAAATAAAAAGATTAAATTTGTATATATTGGTGACAGCAATAATGTAACCAATAGCCTTATTGTAGGATTTTCAAAGATCGGGATTGATATGACCATAGGATGTCCAGAAAAATATTCTCCGGATGAAGAAATTCTTGAATATGCAGGAAATCAGAAGAAGGGTAGTGATATTAATGTGATAAATAATCCCGTGGATGCGGTAAGTAATGCCGATATAATTTATACAGATGTGTGGTTAAGCATGGGACAGGAAACGGATAAATTCAAACTAAAAGAACTTGAAAAATATCAGGTAAATTCTGATTTGCTAAAATACGCAAAAAAAGAAGTAAAAATAATGCATTGTTTGCCGGCACATGCCGGTCAGGAGATCACATCTGAGGTTCTGGAGGGTAAAAACTCGATTGTCCTTGAACAGGCAGCCAATCGCATGCATGCCCAGAAAGGGCTGCTGGCTTACATATATGGAAACTAAAAAAATGTGTTCAATAAGGCATAAAATAAAAAACTGTTGATTTATTTTTACGAAAAATAAAATTAAATAAAAGAAAATCAATTAGAATAAAAAACAGAGGAAAAATTAAATGAGCAGGTCCAAAAGACTCAGAGCTATAAAAGAAATAATTAATATAAAAAAGATATCGTCCCAGGAAGAGTTATTAAATGAACTTATTAAAAGAGGGTACAATGCAACACAGTCTACTGTTTCAAGGGATTTAAATTATTTGAGAATAGTAAAAATCAGAAACTATATGCAGGAAGAATATTATGCTGTTGAGACTGGTAAATTTGAAGGTAAAATCATCGATCCCGAGAAGTTTAAATCGAAATTAAAGGAAAGCGTTGTATCCGTAAAAAGAGCTGATAATATAATTGTTATAAAGACATTTCCCGGGGAAGCCCAGGGGACAGCTGCGGTGATTGATGGAATGAATTTCATAGAAATTTTGGGTACGGTAGCAGGGGATGACACTATAATTTGCATTATAGATACTACGGATAATGCTGAGAAATTGATTATAATGATTAGAGAGCAGTTTTAGATAAAATATAAAATAATAAATTATAAAAAATAATCCGGTATTGCCGGATAATCAATGAAAGGAATAAAGATGACCGACAAAGTAGTACTTGCATATTCGGGAGGACTTGATACCTCGATTTCTATTAAATGGATTAAAGATAAATATAATATGGATGTAATAGCAGCTTTAATAGACTGCGGACAGCCGGGTGATTTAAGCAAGGCTTACAAAAGGGCACTTGAGATAGGAGCCTGCAAATCAGTGTTGATTGATGCAAAGAATGAATTTTTAAATGATTATATTTTTCCTTCAATAAAGGCAAATTTAAAGTATGAGAAAAAATATCCTCTGGCGACAGCACTGGCAAGGCCTTTGATAGCAAAAAAATTGGTGGAAATAGCAAAAAAAGAAGGAGCAAAAGCGGTGGCTCATGGCTGTACTGCAAAGGGAAACGATCAGGTGCGTTTTGACGTAGGAATAAGGAGCCTGGCGCCTGATTTAAAAATAATCGCCCCCCAGAGAGAATGGGTCATATCAAGGGAGGAGGCAGTTAAATATGCAATAAAACACAATATTAAGGTACCGGTTACCAAAAAAAGCCCGTACAGCATTGATGAGAACCTGTGGGGAAGAAGTATTGAATGCGGATTGCTTGAGGATGCCTGGAATGAACCGCCTGAAGATATATACGAATGGACAAAAATAACCAGGGATAAAGATGAATTTGAATATATGGAAATAGGATTTAGCAAAGGAATCCCTGTTTCACTTAACGGTAAAAACATTCCTGCTGATATTATTATTAAGAAACTTAATAAAACGGCGGGTTCCTATGGGATTGGAAGAATTGATATGGTTGAAAACAGGCTTATCGGAATAAAATCAAGGGAGATATATGAATCCCCGGCAGCGGAAATCTTAATTGAAGCACATACGCAGCTGGAATCATTGATTCTGGACAGGGAACTCATGCACTATAAATATATGCTGGAAGAGAAATTAGCGGAACTGGTATATTATGGTCTGTGGTTTACTCCACTACGGGAATGCTTATGTTCGTTTATGGAAGAGAGCCAGCAGTATGTAACCGGGACGGTAAAAGTTAAACTCGAACATAAAGGTTTTAAGACTGTGGGCAGAAAATCTGTTTATTCCTTATATGATGTAAATCTCGCTACTTATAATAAAGAAGATAAATTTAATCACAGTCATTCAGAAAGTTTTATCAAATTATGGGGATATCCTTATGAATTATTAGGGAAAAAAGGAAGGATCAATGGATAATAAAATATGGAAGGGAAGAATAAAAAAAGATATGAATAAGGAAGTAGAAAAGTTTACTTTTTCTATAGACCTGGATAAAAACCTTTATCTTTATGATATTAAGGGAACTGCGGCTCATGCTGCGGGACTCTGTAAAATCGGGATAATTACCAGGGATGAGCTTAAAGAAATCTTTTACGGATTGGAAAAGGTAAAGAAAAATATAGAAGAAGATAAAATTGACATCCTTGCCTATGAAGATATCCACAGCCTGGTTGAAAATGAACTGGGTAAGATAACCGGTAATGCCGCCATGAAAATTCATACGGGGAGGAGCAGGAATGATCAGGTAATTCTTGATGAAAAATTATTTATAAAAGATGCCCTAATAAATACTTTGAATAATATCGTGACTTTGCAGAATAATATATTGGAAATAGCAAAAAATACATTGGATGTGATTATTCCTGCGTATACCCATATGCAAAAAGCACAACCAGTGCTGCTTTCACATTATTTAATGTCATATTTTTATAAATTTGACAGGGATGCTGAAAGTTTTTTTCATAATTTTGAATCCAGCGACTACCTTCCGATAGGGGCTGCAGCCTGTACCGGCAGCGGATATGAACTGGATAGGAAACTGATAAAAAAACTTCTAAAGTTTAAAAATCTTGACCCAAACAGTATGGATACGGTAGGGAACAGGGATTTTATAATAGATTTTGTTTTTTCATGCAGCAGAATAATGATGCATCTAAGCAGGTTCTGTGAAGATCTTATTATATATAACAGCAGTGAGTTTTCATTTATCGAAATAGAGGAATCTTTCTGCAGCGGCAGCAGCATAATGCCCCAGAAAAAGAATCCTGATATTCTGGAATTAATAAGGGGGAAGAGTTCAATTGTTATAGGGAATCTTATCCAGCTGATGATTCTGCTTAAAGGGCTGCCTTCAACTTATAACCGGGATTTGCAGGAAGATAAAAAAATATTATTCAGCGCTTATAATGAGACAATATCATGCGTTAATATTTTTTCCAGGCTGATTAAAAAAATAAAGTTTAACAAGCCGGAAATAAACGATGCCTTAAAAGAAGGTTTTCTGGAAGCTGCGGATATTGCTGATTATCTTGTTAAAAAAGGCGAAAGTTTCCGGAAGGCGCATAATATTACTGGTAAAATCATAAGGTCCTGCATAAATAAAAAAATAACTTTTAAGGATATGAAACTTGAAGAGTTAAAAAAACACTCACCTTATTTTGATAATGATGTTTATAAATATACGGATATTTACTCCTGCATTTCAAATAAAAAAGTAGATTGCGGTACCGCAAAGAAGCAGGTAATTTTACATATTAATTCTGCAGAGAAAAAAATGAAAGATACTGCTCTAAAATTAAAAACCCTTAATAAAAGAATTCCCTCCCTGGAAGAAATAACCGGTAGCATAAATAATTTATAAAATAAACAGTGCTCTTAAAATTTTTTAAGATGAATAAAGATTTTGAAAAGTTAGAATTAACTGTACCGGCAGGGGGTATGGATCAATTAATTGCAGCAGTCAATGCTGGTGCAGATTCTGTCTATCTGGGTTATAAAAAATTTGGAGCCAGGGCTTATGCTGATAATTTTGATTTAAATCAACTTAAAAAAGCGGTTGCCATTGCCCATAGCCGTAATGTCAAGGTATATCTTACTCTTAACACTCTTATAAAGGACAGTGAAGTAAAAGAAGTATTGGAATTTCTTAAATACTATACTGCCATATGTACAGACGGAATAATAATACAGGATTTTTGCTTATGTAAAATAATAAGAGATCTTTTTGGGCATATTCCCATACATGCAAGTACCCAGGTTAATATTCATAATGTCTACTCCTTAAAGTTAATAAAGAGACTCGGATTTAAAAGGGCAATTCTTGCAAGAGAAATGACCCTGGATGAGATAAAGAGTTTATGCAGAGAAAAATTAACCGAAATAGAGATATTCATTCACGGGTCACAATGCTATTCATACTCGGGCAGCTGTTATTTTAGTTCGTTTATAAGCGGGAGAAGCGGGAATAGGGGTAGATGCCCGCAGCCATGCAGAATGAAATATAAAACGGTGGAAGAAATTGATGGAAAATATAAATATAATGCTGCAGGAGAAAGATATATTTTAAGCAAAAGTGATCTGTGTCTGCTGGATTTTATACCGTGGATGGCAATGGCAGGAGTTGATGCATTAAAAATAGAAGGAAGGATGAAATCCGCGGAGTATGTGGGCATAGTTACAAAAATTTACAGGAAATATATAGATTTGTATTATAATAACCCTCTTGCATATAAGGTTGACGAATATGATGTTTATAAACTTACCCAGATATTCTCCAGGGAGCTGGGAACAGGTTACATAAAAGATAGATATCCTCCGGACATTATATCTTTAAAAAAATCCGGCAGTATAGGCAATTTTTTAGGCAGGGTTTTCAGGGTAGGTTATAAAAATGGAAGCGGAAAGAGAATAGGAAGCATCCATATAAAAAGCAGGTGGGAAATAAACAGGGGCGATATCCTGGAAGTCTGGACCAAAAAAGGAAGCAGTAGGATAACTATTAAAGATTTTGAAATGCTGGATAATAAAAATAAAGTGCACACTTACGTTGTAAAAACTGATAAAACGGATGATATTTCAGAGAAAGACAGGGTATTTAAATATTTTGATAAAAATTTAAGCGATGAAGCCGGTGCGTTATATAAATATGGTTTAAATAAAAATATCCCTGTAATTCCGGGGTTAAAAAAACATTTTAGCAGTGTGGAGGAAGGTAAGATAAAAAAATATTTAAATAGTTTTTTATCCAGTCAAAAACAGGCCGCTATTGAAAAATCAATAAATAAATTAACCCTTGTAGCTTCTGTATACAATCATAAATTTATAGAATCTTCTATAAAAAACGGGGCAAAACGCATAATATTCAATAAATTCGATGAATTTACAGACAGTAAAGGCTTCAAAGGCGATATAATCAATTTAATAAAAGAATTTGATAAGAATAAAGATATTACATTATGCATAGGAACTCCTAATGTTCTTTATGACTGTGATTTTATACAGTTAAAAAGTAACATATCAAGATTGCTAGATGCGGGAATTAGAAATTTCAGGGTTTCAAATCACGGGGTACTTGAATTATTGCTGGAATTAAATAAAAATAGTAAATCTGATGTCAATATTAATATATACCTAAGCTATAATTTTAATTTATTCAATACTCTGTCACTGGCTTTTTTAAACGGCTTTATAGGTAAAAATGAGATTTTTAAGGGAGTGGAGTTTTCCCCGGAACTCAATCTTAAAGAGATTTATCAAATAATATCAAATACTGAAGGTTTATTTAAAAATAATAAACCGGAATTTTCTATCTTTGGCCATGGCTATATTCCGGTTATGAGTTCCCGGTATAAATTGAGATTTATTACCGGGAAAGAAGAAGGTAGATTTTATATAGAGGATGCAAAGGGTTACAGGTTTCCTGTTACTTCGGATTATAATGGGAACATGATAATTTTTAATTCAAAAAATATCTGCACTTTATATGACCTTGAAGAAATAAAAAACAGTAAAATAAGTAATTTAATCCTGGACAGCCGTTTCTATAGTGAAAAGGACTTCTGCAAAATATTAAGAAATTATAGGGAAGCATCGGAAATACTAAACGAAAGGGGAGTTAAAAAGTATGAAAGCTTTGCTTCTTATCTGCAAAACGATAATCTTTTTTCTAATTATTCAAGAGGCCATCTTTTCAGGGGAGTAGAATAAGAGAAAATTTTAAGAAGTTTTTAAAGGATATTAACTTTTGTCATTTAAATCTTTTATTTCAATTGTCACAACAGAGCCGTAATCTAAATATTCTCCGCTTGATGGAATCTGGTTTATCACTTCCCCTTCTTCATCGGAAGACGGGGATATCTCAACAGTAAATCCGGATCCCTCCAATATATCCATAGCATCTGATTTTGCCATATTTATAACATCAGGTACTTCTATGCCTTTGCTTACCTTGATGATAATTTCCAGTGTTTTATCATAGATGGTTCCGCTTACTGGTGTTTGAGAAAATACTTCATCTATTTTTTCTATGCTTTCTTCTTTGATAACAGTGACATTTTTAAAGCCGGCGGCATCTATTATGGAAAGGGCTTCTTCTTCTAGTAATCCTGTCACATCAGGTATTAAAGATTCAGGGTTTTCACCTTTACTTACATATAAAGTCACTCCAGTTGATTTAGAGACCATTGAATCTGGCGGGGGATACTGTTTGGTTATCTTATCCAGGGGCTGAGTATCACTGAATTCATATATTATGCTGTCAATCACAAGCTCGAGGT
>CAYRJH010000018.1:11374-20272 GCA_964424685.1 uncultured Actinomycetota bacterium
AGGGGCTGAGTATCACTGAATTCATATATTATGCTGTCAATCACAAGCTCGAGGTCTTCAATAAGTTTTGTTGCCTTATTTAATTCCATTCCTTCCATATCAGGCATTATAAAGGTTTTCAGGCCTTTACTTACATAAAGGGTTATGCTTAGCTTTTCTCCTTCAAGTGATTCCAGGATAGTGCCTGCTTCAGGATTTTGTTTGAAGACGATGCCCTGATTGTATGTATCATCAAAGTCATTAATTTCTTCAACCATAAAGTTTAAATCTTCAAATAAAGCTTTTGCTTCTTCTACCTTCAGTCCGACAACATCAGGCACTTCAACCTTATTATGTATATCGCAGATATCTTTGGGTTCTTTACCCTCAACAAATATTTTCCATTCACTGGTTTCTTCAGGGCACCACAATGTTGCAAGAAGATTAGAAACTGTGCAAATTTTTATATCTATGAGTTCTTTATCAGGTTTTTTAAAATCAGATACCGGGACATCTTCCAGTGCAGATGACATAAATTCTCTCCATACATCTGCCGGATAAGATCCTCCGACAACAGTTCTACCATTTATGGGTTCCATTGGCTGGTTGGAATCAGAGTAGCCCATCCAGACTACCGTAACCAGTTCGGGGGTATAACCGGCAAACCAGGCATCTTTAAAATCGCTGGTTGTCCCTGTTTTTCCTGCTGCAGGCCTCCCGATGCCGGCACCTCTACCTGTTCCGCTTTCTATGACTTTTTTTAAGATTCCAGTAATATAGTATGCTTCCGGATTTTCAAGGATTCTTTTATTTGCTTCGTTCTTATCAGGGTCATATTCATATAATATGTTTCCCCCTGCATCTTCAATTTTTAATATGCATACAGGCTGATAATAAAAGCCACCGGATGCAAGTGTAGAGAAGATCTTACTTACATCAAGAGGAGTAATTCCTGTTTCAAGTCCTCCCAGACCAATTGCCGGGTTGCTTCCAATATCATATATTTCCATTTCCTCGCAAAGCTTTTCTACATTTTCGGCCCCGACTTCCATCATAAGCTGGGCATATA
Source organism: uncultured Actinomycetota bacterium (assembly GCA_964424685.1). GTDB lineage: Bacteria > Actinomycetota > Humimicrobiia > Humimicrobiales > Humimicrobiaceae > JAQVEM01. The sequence goes on from CAYRJH010000018.1 coordinate 12,423, forward strand.
CTACATTAACCGAATTTATTGTGGCATCCACTACAGACATCTTTTCAACATCAAATTTCTGTCCGCCATAGTTATCTACTTTCCAGTCAGGTCCTGTATCCATAGCTATTGTTATCGGACCGTTAGGGCTGAACGTGTTATTCGGTGAAATATGCTGTCTTATAGACTCTATCAGGACAGGAACCTTAAATACGGAACCAGGCTGTCTTTTACCCTGTATGGCTATATTGAATTTGGATGTATTATAATCCTTTCCACCAATAAGGGAATAAATATATCCGTTCCCGGGATCGGTGCAGACAAGCGAGTATGACGGTTCAATATCTTCGGGAAAAACTTTTATAAATGCATCTTCAGCTTTTTTCTGTAAATCTCTATCAAGGGTGGTGTAAATACGAAGTCCGCCTTTAAAAACATCATAATCGGTAAATTTATAATCGTATAAGTTACGTTTTACATAATCCACAAAATAAGGGGCAATTCTGCCTCCTGGTTGGCCCGTGTCTGTGGTAAGTCTTTCGTTTACCTCAATAGGTGCGGCAAGAGCACCGAGATATTCGGATGTACTGATTAATTCCTGTTCATACATAAGCTTGAGCACAAGGTCTCTTCTTGATTTTGCTTTTTCTATATTGTTAAACGGCGAATATATTTCAGGCGCCCTTAACAATCCTGCCAGCAATGCAGACTGAGGAAGAGTTAAATCAGCAGCATCTACCCCGAAATAAATTTCAGCAGCTTTTTCCACTCCATATGCTCCGGAGCCGAAGTTTATTGTATTCAGGTACATCTCAAGAACTTTATTTTTTGTATAGTGCCTTTCAAGCTGGACTGCTATTAAAGCTTCATTTATCTTCCTGCGGAATGTTTTTTCCGGACTGAAATATATATTTTTTACATATTGCTGGGTAATTGTACTTGCACCCTGAACCAGTTCACCTGCTCTTATGTCTGCAATAAAAGCTCCTATAATCCTAATATAATCGACTCCCTGATGTTCAAAAAACCTTTTATCCTCAACAGCCACAGCAGCATCTTTAATGTATTCTGACATTTCGTCAAAAGAAATAATTTCTCTGTTTTCTTCGGCATGGAATTCAGTGATCAGGGTACCATCAATTGCATAAACTTTTGATGTCTGCGCTACCGGTGAGGGAGTTAGCTCTTCAAGAGTGGGGAGTGTATTAATATAGTAGAATGCCACTGCTGCGCCGGTTAATATTGTAAATGAAATGATTACTATTATTGTAATTACAACGAACTTAAGGCAACCGCCTAATTTTTTTCGTCCTGTATTCATTGGATAAGTCTCTCTTAATAATATTAGAGTATTTCTAAGTATTCCTGAATTACGACTTAAGAAATTTTATATAAAATTTAATCAAATGACAATACGGTGAAATAAGATACCAGAATTTATAAAATATAGCAGACCTTTAAATAGACATGAAGATAACTATTATGTTAATATTTATTTTAATTTTTTTAATTATAAATTTTTACCGGAAAGAAGGGTATGGAAAAAGATTTAAAAAGGCATATTGGTATAATCGTATCAGGAACAGAAGATATTTTGATAAAAGACGAGCTGGAATCCAGAATAGAAAAATCTATAACCGAAAATAAACCGTTAAAAGTAAAACTGGGACTGGACCCGACTGCTCCTGATATTCATCTTGGCCACACCGTGGTACTTAACAAATTACGACAGTTCCAGAATCTGGGCCATAAGGCTATTTTGATTATAGGGGATTATACTGCAAAAATAGGGGATCCTTCAGGAAGATCGACTCTAAGACCTAAATTGTCTGAAGATGCCATAGAAAAAAATGCAAAAACATATATGGAACAGGCATTTAAAATCCTTATTCCGGAAGAAACTGAAGTTGTTAAGAATTCAAAATGGCTCCATCATTTAAAATTTGACGATATTTTAAATCTGACATCAAGGTTCACTGTTGCGCGGATGCTTGAAAGGGATGATTTTAAAAAAAGATACAAAAATAATATACCTATAGCTATTATGGAATTTCTTTACCCCATAATGCAGGCCTATGACTCCGTTGCCATAGAAGCTGATGTGGAGCTGGGCGGAACTGACCAGAGATTTAATTTATTAATGGGGAGGGAGCTGCAGAAAGAACTGGGCCAGGAACCGCAGATTGCTATAACAATGCCTATTTTAGTGGGCACGGATGGGGTTGAGAAGATGAGTAAAAGTCTTGGGAATTACATAGGAGTATACGAACCACCCGGGGAAATTTTTGGGAAAGTTATGTCCATACCGGATAATATTATGATTGATTACTTCAAGCTTCTTACAACACTGGAACATAAAAATATTAAAGAAATTGAAAATGATATAAAAAAAGGAGACCTGAACCCTTCAGTAGCAAAAAGAAGGCTGGCAAAAATAATTATAGAAAAATTATACTCCGGAAAAGAAGCTCTGAAAGCAGAAGAAAAATTTGATTTAATTTTTAAGAAAAAGAAAACCCCGGTAGAAATTGATAAATATATTATAAGCCAGGCGAATGTAAAAGATAAAAAAGTAAGCATAGTCAACCTGTTATATAATTCAGGCCTGGCTGGTTCAAATAGTGAAGCCAGAAGGTTGATAATCCAGGGTGGGATAAAGATCGATGATAAAAAAATAGACGACCCGAACAGAGAATTCAATTTAAATGATCTTGATAACAGGATATTAAAAAAAGGTAAAAGGCATTTTAGAAGAATAATAGTAAAAAAATAAACATGCATGAGTATTCTATAACCTGTTCTATTATTGAAATATTAAATGATTTAATAAAGAAACATAATATAAAAAAAAAGTAAGTTTTGAATTAAGTCCATTTGCATATATTGAGCCTCAATCTATAGAGTTCTATTATAATTATCTGACAGGAAATAATGATATTTTAAATAGTGCCTATCTTGATTTTAAAAGGAACAAAATAAAAATAGAGTGCATGGATTGTGGTAAGATCTTTCTATCAGAAAAATTTACTTCCAAATGTAAGTATTACTCCGGAAACAAATTAAAAATTTTGGAATCAGATGATATTAAAATTATTTCAATAGAAACCTGACGTACCCATCATATTTATATCCATAAATAGAATATAGCCGGAGTAATTTATATTGACTTAAATTCACGCTATAGTTAAAATGAAAATAGTTATTAAAAATATTAAAAATTGCTTGATTTATAAGTTAGTTTGCACGGATTAGTAATATTTTATTGTGTATTATTGGCAATGGAAATAAGGTTTTAATAAAAAATAATAATGAAAATTTTTGATGGTACAAGTTTTTTTAAGGCTATTTTAGTTGCTAATAATAATTTAATTTAAAATAAATAAGGAGTAAGCATAGTACTCGGTTTAATATAAAAAATTTATAATATTAGCTTTAGAAAAAATTTTTATAACCGGGTAATAAAACTTAATAGATATTAAAAAGATTAAGATTATTAGTAAGTGCGAATAATAAAGTTTTATTTTACGAGTGCGAATTAATTTATAAGTCGGGTTATTAACTCGACTTTTTTATTTTGGAAGGAAGGTTTTTAAAATGGATTTGTTAATAAGAATAGCTGTAATAGGAGTTGCCGTAGTACTGGGATTTCTATTTGGTTTTTTCTTTAGAAAGTATGTTATAGACTCAAAGTTAAGCTCAGCAGAACAAAAAGTAAATTTATTGATTAATAATGCAAAAAAAGAAGCATCAACTCTAAAAAAAGAGATATTGCTGGAAGGTAAAGAAGAAATACAGGATTTAAAGGTACATGCAGAAGAAGAAATAAAAAAACAAAAATTTGAGCTTAGGAAAAGAGAAGATAGATTATTGAGCAGAGAGGATTCTATTGAGAAAAAAGCCCATTATCTGGAAAAGAAAGAGAATGAGATAAATCAGAAGAAGGAAGAGTTTGACAACAAAAATAAAGAATTAAATGGGATATTAAACAAAGAAATATTAAGGCTGGAAGCTATAGCCGAACTGACAAAAGAGGAAGCAAAAGCGATTCTAATGAAGAAGATAGAAGATGAAGCCAAATATGAATCCGTAAAGGCATTAAAAAACATAGAAGCAAAGTTAAAAGAAGATTCGGATACAATTGCAAAGAAAATAATTTCTCAATCCATACAGAGATGTGCCCTTGATCATGTGAGTGAAACAACAGTATCGGTTGTTAATTTGCCCAATGATGAAATGAAAGGCAGAATAATAGGAAGAGAAGGCAGGAATATCAGAATTTTTGAAAACCTTACGGGTATAAACATAATTGTCGATGATACTCCGGAAGCTGTAATTCTGTCTTCATTTGACCCTGTACGAAGAGAAATTGCAAGGGTAACACTGGAAAGCCTAATAATGGACGGCAGGATCCATCCGGCAAGAATTGAAGAGATGTATGAAAAAGCGAGTAAGATTGTTAATAATGAGATAAAAGTGGAAGGTGAGCAGGCTGTTTTTGATGCAGGAATATCCGAATTAAATCCTGGCATAGTAAAAGTACTGGGGAGATTGAAGTATAGAACCAGCTACGGACAAAATGTACTGCTGCATTCTAAAGAAGTTGCATATATTGCTGGAATAATTGCATCTGAACTGGGTATGAATATTAAAAAAGCAAAGAGAGCGGGGCTGCTCCATGATATCGGTAAGGCTCTTACTCATGATATTGAAGGATCCCATGCAGTAATAGGTGCAGAGCTTGCAAAAAGGTTAGATGAAGATGAGGAAATCTGCCACTCAATTAAAGCGCATCATAATGAAATAGAAGCCAACACGGTGCTGGATGTAATCATACAGGCAGCAGACCAGATATCGGGAGGAAGACCCGGTGCAAGAAGGGAAACTCTTGAGAGCTATGTAAAAAGGCTGGAAAGCCTGGAAAAAATTGCTACAGAATTTAAAGGTATAGAAAAAGCTTACGCTATACAGGCCGGAAGAGAGATAAGGGTAATGGTTAAGCCTGAAGAAGTAAATGAAGAAATGTCAATTGTCATTGCAAAGGATATTGCACGGGAAATAGAAAAAGAAATGGAATACCCGGGGCAGATAAAAGTAACTGTCATAAGAGAAAGCAGAGCAGTTGAATATGCAAAATAGTTCCGATTTAAAAAAATTTCTCTCTGAGCTTAATATAAAAGACTCACTGAATATTGAAGAAGATCTTGGAGATGGGTATGTAAGATTAAAAATTTCAGAAGCTGAAAGAAGGCAGGCTCTCCAGGATATAAACTGTGTAGAAGACATAATAGTTGAATTACTGCGAAACAGCAGGGATGCAGGCAGCAAAAATATATTTATCGGAACTAAAAAGATAGAAGACAGAAGAAGAAAGATATATTTTGTAGATGATGGTTTCGGAATACCTCCAAGACTTCAAAATCTTATTTTCCAGTCACGGGTAACGTCCAAATTGGAGAATGGTATAAAAGATCCTTACGGATTTCACGGAAGGGGAATGGCTTTATTTTCGATAAAATTAAATGTAGATGAAATAAAAATATTTTTTTCTGACCGGTTAAAAGGCGCATCATTTTATCTGGATATAGATCTAAAAAAAATTCCTGAAAAAAAGGACCAGTCTGTTATGCCGCAGATAATTAAAATGGATGGGGATTTAAGTATAATCGGCGGTGTAAATAATATAATAAAAACTATAATAGAGTTTCAACTGCAGAACAGGAATATAAATTTTTTTTATGGCAGTCCTACACAGATACTTGCGACTATGAGGGAAATATTAAAAAAAGATGATAATTATAAAAATTACCCGAAATTTGAAAGGTGGGATGAACTAATCAATTATGTAAGTAAGAATAACATAAAAGTAACTGAAATTCCGTTACTTACTGATAATTATAATCTTATGGAAATAGTTTCTAAGGATATATTTAATATGGATATATCCCAGAGGGGCATACAAAGAATTATATATAACGAAATTAATGAGCTCAAACCTCTGACAATCTCTCCGGACGGCATTTTTGAGGAACAAATTAGCAGTCAAAATGAAAATAGACCGGAAAACAGACGTGATAAAAAATTAACGCTTTACGATGAATCAAGATTGGCAAACAGGTTTAAAGATGAAGAAATAAGATGTATAATTGATACAGTAGAAAAAAAGATTGAAGAATTAGGGAGTAAATATTTTATTACTGCCGGTGAAAATATAGAATGCAAGAAGACAAATAACACTATAAAATTATCGATTGAATTGAAGCAAAAAGAATAATAATTTGATAGCAAATAAATAATATGGAAGATAATATTAAATTGCTGAAAGTTTCTTCAAAATCAAAACCCAATTCAGTGGCTGGCGCAATAGCAGGAGTGATTAGAAGCAGTTCAAGGGTTCAGATACAGACTATTGGCGCGGGAGCATTAAACCAGGCTATTAAAGGTATTGCCATAGCAAGGGGATTTATAGCTCCTACAGGCCAGGAATTGATATGTATACCGTATTTTAAAGATATCGATGTTAACGGGGAAGTAAAAACTGCTATTGTACTTACTATTGAATCCAAATAATTTTTTAATTATTATCATAAAAACAGCCTTTTTAAATTTATTTATATCATTTTAAATTAAGGATATTCATACTCATGAAAGCATATATCGAGACTTTCGGATGCCAGATGAATGAAAGTGATTCGGAAAGAATCATGTATCTGCTTGAAAACCAGGGATATGAAAAAACTAATAATATCTCAGACTCTGATATTATTGTTCTTAATACATGTACCGTTAGAGAGAAAGCCAGAAACAGGCTATACGGTCATATCGGGAATTTAAAAAAAATAAAGGACAAAAGAAAGGATGTCTTAATCTGTATAGGAGGGTGTGCCTCCCAGGATTTAAAGGAAAAAATAATAGAGGATTTTCCTTTTGTTGATGTCGTTTTTGGTACCCTGAATATACCGGAACTTCCGGAACTGATTAAAAGAAGAACATTGAACGGTAAAAGTATATGTTCTGTAAAAACATGCGGTTTTGACCCGGATGCCCTCAAAGTTAGGAGAATATGCAGATTCAAGGCACTCATACCGGTAATTATCGGTTGTAATAATTATTGTTCATACTGCATAGTCCCGATGGTAAGGGGAAGTGAAAAATCAATTGAGCCGGAAAAAATCATTAAAAATGTTAAAGAGCTTGTAATGCAGGGAGTTGTTGAGATAACACTTCTTGGCCAGAATGTAAATTCTTACGGGAAAGATCTAAAACAGGCCTGTACTTTTTCCGGACTGCTTGGGGAAGTATCAAACATAGAAGGTTTAAAAAGAATAAGATTTATGACTTCACATCCTAAAGATTTTTCAAAAGATCTTATCGATATTATAAGAGACAGGGATAATATCACAAAGCATATTCACCTGCCTCTGCAGGCAGGGTCTGATAAAATTTTAAAAGAAATGAACAGGAGTTACACTGCAGGGGATTATCTTGATATTATAGAAAGTATAAGAGAAAAAATCCCCCGGTGCGCTATTACAACCGATATAATAGTTGGTTTCCCCGGTGAAGAGAGAAAAGATTTTCTTAAAACTCTGGACTTGGTAAAAAAGGTAAGATTTAGCAGGGCTTTTACATTTGTATATTCTCCGAGGCCGGGAACCAGGGCAGCAAGAATGGAAGATAAAATACAGCCCATAGAAAAACGAAAATGGTTTAAAGAATTACTTGAAGTTCAAAACAGTATTTCATATGAGGAAAATAAGAGGCTTGCCGGAAAGAAGTTTAAAGTGCTGGTTGAAGGTAAAAGTTCGAAAGGCGATGGAATGCTTGAGGGGAGAATGGATGATAATACGATTGTAAATTTTAAAGGAAGCAGC
>CAYRJH010000019.1:0-3955 GCA_964424685.1 uncultured Actinomycetota bacterium
CAGGACTTGAGGATAAAACACTTTTAAATGAGCTTGAAGGATACAGCGAGTATTCCAAGAAGGTGAAATACCGTCTTATGCCAGGGATTTGGTAATAAATAATGGCACCGTCCTTTGGCTAAAAGCAGATACCCGAATCTTCATGTACAGAAAGTAGTCAAATAAGCAAGAATAAGATTGTTAAGAAAAAGAGGAAAGAATGAAATAAAAAAACAATCTATAATCTTGTGTAATCCTGTATTCAGAGTAGTAACTAGCTGGTTATGGTTCATAGTTGGAGGAGTCCTTGTAACATTAATTATTTTAGCAGGCTATGGTCTCAATTTTGCAGAAGTAATAGAGCTATTGGGAGAGCGTCGATATCTTGCAGTATATATCGAGATCGTATCCGTAGGTTTACTTCCTTTGGTGCTCACTTTAATCTGCAGGGATAATCTTATGATGTACGGGCTTGGTCTTAAAGGTCTCAGGGGGTCTGTTTCGCTCTCTAGACTGTTTGTTGTGGTATTATTTTATATTGCGTTACTGGCCAGGGGACAATTGATGAGCGGTCTGTCTCCCAGCCCTCATTTAAACTTCCCATGGAATATCTGGTATGTAATACCGGGTGTCTTTGCATGGGGACCTTTGGAAGTATTTTTCTTTTTCTGGCTTGTTGCTAATACGGATAGAATTTTTAAAAGTGTAGATAAAATAGTATCATGGGGACTAATTTTGACTGTTGTGATTTTTAGTTTGGCACATATACTAACTACAGACATTTTCAATGCTTTGTATACCGGTGCTTTATTTTTAATATTGGGATTGATATATAAGTATACAAAAAATTCTATTGGACCTATTATTGCCTGGACTCTGGTAAACGGGCAGGTATGGTTCATGGTAGGGATGCTCTGGTCTTGAGTGTTTGTCTGGCAGGGCTAAAGAACTGAAATGGAGGATATTGTTTAATGGCTAATAAAAATATTATTACTTCCGCAAATCCTGCTGCTGCAATAAATGTTGCATTTAAATTGCTGGAGTTACTGACAGATAAAGAGAACTGTAATAATATTAGAGAACTTATGGGATTTAAAAAATTTTCATAATAAAGTATAAATTCAACGGTAATAATTCAAGGAAAGAATAATGGACAGGATACAAATTGGGTGTTGCGGTGATGACTGCGATTGCTGTCCCAGATATACGGGGACCGTAAATAGTGACAGGGAATCGTTAAAGAAAACGGCTGAAATATGGTTCAGGATGGGCTGGAGGGATAGAATACTGCCCCCTGATGAATTGAGATGTAATGGATGTATTTCTGTAAAAAGCTGTGCATACGGGATAAAAGAATGCTGCAGTGAAAAAAAGATTGATAATTGCGGGTATTGCGACGGGATGCCATGTGACAGGTTAAAAAAAATGTTTGCCGGCGCAGAAGAGGCCAAAAAAACAATTAAAGCTCTGCTGGAAGAAGAAATAATAAAAAAAGAAGAATGCGAAATGTTAAATAAGGCTTTCTGGATAAAAGAAGAACGTTTGAAAAAGATACAGAATGAGGGGAATAATGGATAACAAAACACCGCACAGCTCATCTGAATATGACATTAGCGTTAAAAAAACTATACCATTCTACCGGTATTTTCACGAGCAGACAGTCGACCTTGTAATGACCATTAAACCCGATGCTAAAAAATGGCTGGATACAGGCTGCGGAACAGGTTTTCTTATAGAAAAAGCCCTCCCTGTATTCAAGGATTGTATTTTTGTGCTTGCAGATCCCTCGATGGAGATGTTAATGATGGCAAGGAATAGGCTTGGGTGCCATAAGAATATAAAGTATCTGGATCCTGTTAGAACTGAAGATATTAAAATAAAAACTTCAAAAGAATTTGATGTAATAACAGCCATACAGGTGCACCATTATTTAAACAGGGAAGATAGAATAAAAGCCACAGTTAACTGCTATAAACTTTTAAAGGATAATGGAATATACATTACATTTGAGAACATAAGACCTGAAAATGATTGGGCGATAGATTTCCAGCTTGACAGGTGGATGGACTTTCAGCTGTTAGAGGGAAGAAGCAAAAAAGATGCAGCCGGACATAGAAAAAGGTTCGGTGTGAAATATTTTCCTATAAAAGTAAGTGAACATCTTAAGCTGTTTAAATCTGCAGGGTTCAGGATAGCCGAGATATTCTGGCTGTCATACATGCAGGCCGGTTTTTTCTGCATAAAAAAGCGGTTAAAATAAGAGAATTCTAATTGCAAATTAAGCTAACAAGTGCGGTTAAAACTGATATAATATAGGGTACTTAAAAACCAGTTATTAAAAAATAGGAACAGGGAAAAATAAGGGGAATTTATGAAAAAAAAATTTTTAATATCAGTAGCAATTATAATTGCAGCATTAATGACCATGGCCGGAGCGGGCTGTACAGCAAGTGCAGCGGCTGCGGAGCCTATTGCGGTAGAATTTATCGGAAGTGATTTTGAGTTATCTTTACCGGATAAATGGGAGGGTGGTAATAAAGAGGAGCTTGATACTGTGGTTGAAAATCTAAAAGAAGCAGGCCGGGTACAGCTTTCAGATGAAGTGGCAGCCAGCAAGAAAGATTTATTATTTTTTGGTTATAATTCAGAAGAAGCTGCTCAGGAAGGCAGTGTAAGCAATTTTACTATTGCCGGTGAGTTTGCAGATTTTCTATCTATTGAAGAGTATATGGAACTTTCATATACAAATATTTCGGAATTATATACAAAAGCAGGGTATGAATTTATAATCATAAAAGAAGATATTGTTCCCATTGGAAACTATGATAAAACAGGCAGAGTCATATTTGAACAGACAGTTGAGGGTATAAAGACAAAAGCGGTCCAGTATATAATAAAGTATAAAACGGATTTTTGGGTCCTTACATTTACCACAGATATAGAAAAGTTTGATGAGAATGTAGAAGCCTTTGATAAGACTATTGAAACTTTTAAAATTTTAGATTAGAAGGGTAAAAAGGCAATTTAAAAGGCTGTTTTTACAGATATATGAATGACTAAAAATATAAGTTTGAAAAAAATAGAATTAAGAAGGAGTGATAATTATGTTATCAAATATCCCTATTGACCTGACAAAGGTGAAAAAAGAAAATATTGATAGGGAAATCCTAAGAGTCGGGATAATTGCCGAGCTGGATGCCGTAAACTTATACGAGCAGCTTGCCGCAGCTACGGAAAGTAATGACATTAAGAGGATTCTGCTGGATATAGCAAAAGAAGAAAAAACCCACGTAGGGGAGTTTCAGACACTGCTTTTAAGGCTGGATAAGCAGCAGGTTGAAGAATTAAAAGCAGGCGAGGAAGAAGTTATAAAAGAGCTGGGCAAATAAATCATAAGTTTCATAAATTGCCGGGTGGTAGTAATTAATATTGCCGGCTATTAGTAAGGACTTCTGATGAAGGCAGTAAAGATTAATTTTACAGACCCCAAAAAGAAAGAGCTGATTACTGCTGAAGTAACAGAAGCAGCCGGCTTTTTTGGTAAGTTATCCGGATTAATAGCGAGGAAAAAATTAAAGGATGATCAGGGATTTCTTATAAAGAACTGCAATAGTATTCATACTATGGGAATGAGATATAGTATAGATGCGGTATTCCTTGATAAAAACAACCGGGTTTTAATGATATACAACAATTTAAAACCTTTAAGAGTGACTCCATTTGTAAGAGATGCTTTTTTTGTACTGGAGGTAAGAGCCGGGACGATAAAGAGGACCTCCCTAACAGCCGGGGATCTAATAAACTTTGAAGCCTGATAACAGAAGGCAGTAAAAGCATATGACCACGGTCATGCTTTTTTCATTTATTTATAAATGGGATAATTTGTAATCGGTGGGATTTGTAATCGGTATAATTTTATGGCTTAAGTAAATTTACGCAGCGCCTCTTGATATTTTTCTGATTCAGGGTCCATAGC
>CAYRJH010000019.1:4055-10384 GCA_964424685.1 uncultured Actinomycetota bacterium
CTTAAGTAAATTTACGCAGCGCCTCTTGATATTTTTCTGATTCAGGGTCCATAGCTGCGGCAATTTTTAAATGTCCAAGCGCTTCGTTGAGGTTTTTTTCTCTTATCAAACACAAACCAAGTCCGTAATGTGCAAAATCATTGGATGCGTCTATCTTTAAAGCCACCAGAAAATTCTCTTTGGCGGAATCATAAAATCCGCAGTTATAATAAGAACTGGCTAAAACTTCTCTTATGGAACCTTTTCCGGGTTCAAGATCTTTCGCCTTTTCCAGAAGCATTATTGCCTCCAGAAGCCGGCCTTTTTTAGATAATATTTTACCTTTTTTAAAAAAATAATAAGCGTTACTCATAGCTTAAATAATAATTTACAGGTTGTTTATTATTAGTCAATGCAATCATGCATAGAATATTATATCATTGATTACCGGCATTTCCAGGAGAGCTGGAATTCTTTGTTATAAAAATCATTATTTCCATTATTGGCCATAAAAATTATCTCTTTCATACTACTTCTTTTCCCAATCTTTTATTATTTTTATTATTATCTATTTACACATATGAATAATTATGCTATTATGACTTTAAACAAAGTAACTAAATTATTTTAACGATTAAAATTAAAGGGTGAAAAATAGTAGAGGGGCACAGGTTCTGTCATTATGAATAGGATGTCTTTAATAATAAGGCAGAAAATTTTAAGTATTGTTTTTATAATTATTTCCCTGGCCGGAGGAGTTTTTATTTTCTTTTATATAAATGATTTAAAAGAAAATATTCCGGAGAATATCAGTTATAACCAGATATTTATAGCCAGGACCGATATAAGGAAGAATGAAGAAATTACTGAGGAATTGCTGGAGGAGCAAAAAATACCTGCAAATATTTTCGGTGATAAATTTATTGTAGATAAAAATGAAATTATAGGAAAAACAACAGCGGTAGATATTTTAGAAGGGGAGATTATTACAAAAGATAAACTTGAAGGGAAAAGTTCCGGTAATGGTTTTAATCTCAGTTTTTCTTCATACATTCCATATGATTTGAGAGCTGTAAGCATACCGGTGAACTTCTATGGTAATAAATCGCTGATTAAAGAAGGAGATAAGGTTGATTTAATATCCACCTACTATGAACCGGCAAGCAGTGTCCTTTATTCTGAAACATTATTGACTGAGAAGGAAGTCATATTAATTGAAAGCAATCTAAAAGGAAGTTATCCGGAAAATGAGGGCGGCAATGAAAGCTTCCTGCCGGGACCGGTAGCTGATTCCGGCTTACTCGACTCTTATTCTGGAAACTCTCTTGTTATTACTTTTTATCTCAGTAAATCCGAAGCAGAAGAAGTCTTTATGGCCATAGAGAGAGGAACAGTCAACCTGTCAATTTGCTGTAGAAATTAATTTTAGATATTAAATGTTAATCTATTTTTTTTAGATTAATCTATTTTCCCGGCTGCAGGTTTATTTCTATTTTAGTTGTAAAAGAAAGGAATTATTCAATGGATAAATTAAGCGAAAGAGATCCAAAAGTTGTGTTGTTTTCCGGAAGTAAGGGGGGCTGCGGATGCAGTTTTATAACTTACTGCGTTTCAACTTATCTTGCCAGGGAGACTGACAAAAATATTTTACTTCTGGATTTAAATATCGGGAAAAAAGACAGCAGGTTAATTTTTAATCTTACAGATGACGACTATAGGGATTTAGGTGATGCGGAAGAAGTCATAAATGAACTGGATGTTTCGATATTGAGAAAGCTTGTAATCAACTTTGAAAATAGTTTGAATCTGATATTGCCTCCCATAAGAATTGAAAAAAATAAATTTTTTTGTAAAAAAAATCTTGAGAAGCTGCTGGATATACTCAAGGACCATTTTGATATTGTCTGCATTGATTTCCCCAATTATTTTTTTACCCGGGGCTTGATCGATTTAAAAGATTTTATCGATAAATATGTTTTTATATCACTGCCGGATTTAATTTCGATAAATAATCTGAACTTAATAGTCAAAAGTATAATACATGATGAATTTTCTTACGACTATGATATCCTGATTAACAAATTCAATACCAGACCCGCCATCTCAACTACGGGCCTGAATTCAATCCTGCATTATCCAATAAATGCTTTTATCCCTTATGACAGGGACATTGAGTTTTTAATGTTAAATAAAGGACCTGATTCCATATTCAATTATAATCTTAGAGTCGTAAACAATATTTCCGCTTTTTCAAAAAAAATTTATGAGGATTTTAATTTATGAGTTTTATAAATCCTGCCTGCGATGATATTGATGCATTGAATTATTTGAGTGCGAAGATATTAAAGAAGATAAAGACCGGGGATTTAGGCAATTTTTTGCCTGAGGCCAGGATGGATGTAATTGACAGGTTTTTAAAAGAAATAGTAGAAGAAGATAAGATTATAATCAGCCAGAAAGAAGTTTCCAGGCTGGCAAGAGAGATATACGAAGATAGCTATAGTTTTGGGCCGATCAGCTTTCTTATAAACGATGACCGGATAACCGAGATTATGATAAATAATTTTGATGAGGTCTATATTGAAGAAGACGATGCCATAAAGAAAACAAAAATTATTTTCAGGGATAATAATCATATTAAAAACCTGGTTGATAAAATACTGAGCCCTCTGGGCTTGAGGCTTGATGAGAGTTCGCCGATGGTAGATGCAAGACTCAAAAATGGGTCAAGGATCAATGTAGTCTTATGTCCGGTTACGGTAAACGATGTAGTGGTCACAATAAGGAAGTTTAAAAGAAATATAATGGATATAGACAGTTTGAAAAAGGAAGGCACGATAAATAATAAAATTGCCGGTTTTATTGAAACCTGCGTGAAAAGTAAATTAAATATAATAGTCAGCGGGGCCACATCCACAGGTAAAACAACTTTTTTAAATGTCATTTCCAATTTTATCCAGTCTTACGAAAGAATAGTGACAATTGAAGAGACTCTGGAATTAAATTTGAATTTGCCGCATGTAATTAAGCTTGAAAGCAGACCACCGAATATTGAAGGAAAGGGAGAAATTACAATAAGGGATCTGGTAAGAAATTCATTAAGGATGAGGCCTGATAGAATTATTGTTGGAGAAATAAGGGGTGCAGAGGCGGTAGATGTCCTGCAGGCAATGAATACAGGTCACAGCGGTTCTATGACAACTGTTCATTCCAATTCGCCAAAAGACCTGGTAAGCAGGCTGGAGACAATGATACTGATGTCCGGATTGAATCTCGACCCTTCCACTGCCAGGAGGATGATGGCGTCATCAATAGATATGATCATTCACCTTGGAAAATTACAAAACGGAAAGAGAATTTTACTTAAGATAAGTGAACTTATAAATAAAAGTGAATCCATGGGCGGCAGCACGACTTTAGAAGTAAAAGATATCTATAAATACCTGTCGCATAATATAGAAGCAAATAATGACAAACTCCCGGGCGGCAGCACGGATTATACGGGCTACATACCGGCGTTTATGGATAAAATAAAAAACCATGGTTTTAATTTCAATTTTGGAGATGAAAATGAAATATGAAATATTAGTTTCTGTTATTTCTTTTATATCTATAATATTTTTACTTTTCGGGCTAAAAAATATTGTTTCCACATATGGTTCCGGTATAAGGGTATTAAGCCCGGGTAAAAATTACAGGGAAATCAGGATAATTAAATTTATTATAAATAAATGGGAGACCGGAAAGAAAGTGCTGATTATAATTTTATTTTTTATTTTAACTTTATGTATCTATCTTCTTTCAGGAAATCTTGTTTTTGGCCTGTTTACCGGCATATGTCTGGAAATTTATATTCTTGATTTATTTAAAAGTTTTGAGGAGAAGAGAAAAGACTTATTGAACAGCCAGCTTATTGAATTTCTGAATAATATGGCAGTAATGCTTAAAGCGGGCAATACGGTAAGGAGTATATTCAAATCCTCTGCCGGTTTGTTTAAAGAGCCTCTCGGTATCTATCTAATGGAAACAGCCAATGAGCTTGAGTTAAATTCCACTCTGGACGGTGCTTTAGACAGGTTCTCGCAAAAGTGCAGAAGCAGAGAAGCCGACCTTCTGGCCAGTTCTTTAAAAATCAATAATAAGATAGGAGGGGATTTGATACCCATACTTGATAATGTGACTGATAGTATAAGGCACAACCTCAAGCTTAAATCAAAAATACAGACAATGAGCATTCAAAGCAGATATTCCGGTAATATTATCTCTATATTTCCTGTTATAGTCCTTATCCTGATGTGTATTTTTATGAAAGAAGCGGTAATGGGCTTTTTTTCTACCGCAGTAGGGGTTACTCTGCTTATAATAGGCGGGATCCTGGAAATTGCGGGAATAGCAGCCATTAAGAAAATTACTGGTATAAGAAGTTAGCTAAAGGTAATAAAATATGTTTACGTCTTTAATTATAATTGCATATTATTTATTTGTTTGTACAGGAGTATTCTATTTTATTAGGAACAGGAACTATTACCGGCGGGGGAAAATTGATTATTATCCCGGAAGAAGAAGATTTCTAAGTGGACTTATAAATAAAATAAACCTGCTTTCTTTTAAGATCGGAAGCTTTTTGGTCCGTAAAAGATATTTCGGCGCGATGAAAGAAAATGTAGAATTATTAAAATTGTTGGAATCTGAAAAAAGGGTATTGATCAAGCCCGAATCTTTTATAGGATACAGGATAATTTTACTGGTTTTGCTCACAATTACAGGATTTTTTTTAGGAAACAGCCCGGTCAGCATAATTGTTTTTGGCCTGGCCGGTGGAGCAGCAGGTTATTTTATTCCGGATTTTCTACTAAGGAATTTTAATCGTAAAAGGCATAATGAAATAAATAGGGATCTGCCTGATATTATTGATTTGCTTGTGGTTGCGACATTATCAGGGCAGAATATTTATAATGCCATAAAAA
This sequence comes from uncultured Actinomycetota bacterium, assembly GCA_964424685.1. Classification (GTDB taxonomy): domain Bacteria; phylum Actinomycetota; class Humimicrobiia; order Humimicrobiales; family Humimicrobiaceae; genus JAQVEM01. The sequence goes on from CAYRJH010000019.1 coordinate 9,002, forward strand.
TTGTAATTGCAAAATACAAAGGGAGTATCTGCTCGGAGCTTTCTAAATTTATAAAAGATGTCGATATTGGAATTGGCAAGCTGCAGGCTTATAAAAATTTAATAGATAGAAGCAGTTCCGAAGAGTTCAAGAATTTTATTTTCATATTAATACAGGCTGAAAAGTATGGGTCTTCCGTAAATGATATATTGAAAAGAAAATCAGATTATATAAAATTCGAAGCTTATCAGAGCCTGGAAAGGAAAATAAGGAAGACAGCTATAGTGATATTATTTCCGCTGGTTTTTTTAATCCTGCCTTCTTTTATAATACTGGTAGGCGGGCCGCTTATATATTCAATAGGAGGAAATTTTCTAAATTTTTAGTCATTCAGGTAAAAAATTAAACACCCCGGGAAAAATATCCGGGGTGTTTTTCCAGGCGTCCGTAAAATTATAAAACTTAAAAGTTTAATTAGTAAACACAGTAGCTACCACTCTCCTGTTTCCGCCATCGGTTATTCCAATCCCTATTTTGGTGTATTCGGACCTTAGTATGTTGGCTTTATGAGTGGGACTGGCCATCCATGCGTTTGCAAAGGCTTCAGGGGTACCTGCAGACGCTGGCGAGGATTGAGCCAGATTCTCTCCCCCGTTTTTATATGAAACCCCATTTTCCCTGAAGATATTAAATATGTTCCGCCCGTCAGGTGTATAATGAGAAAAATAAGAGTTAGCTATCATATCATTACATCTTGATCTGGCAACATTGGTCAGCACCTGACTTGCCTGGAGCGCCTGCAGTCCATTTGAGGTCCTGATAGTATTAATAAGATAAAGTACAGCTGACTCATAATCACCTAAATTAGCGGGAGACTCAGCTGGAGCAGCAGCAGCGGCAGCAGTCATACCAGTTGTGGCATTTCCAAGGACTTCTGCTTTATACTCTTTATGAATGTTTTCTACTTCTTCTTCAATATTTTCTGATATTCTGGACAGTATTGTCTCTGTTTTTAAGCTATTGTCTTTAAAAGATACAGATTCCTGTATTATCGCCGCTTTTACTATGTCTTCAGTCTTATAGGTACTGTTTTCAGTGAAACTACTATTTATTTTTGTTGATTTTAAGTTAAAAGCGCTTGACAATAAAACAGCAGTTGCCAGTACTGCCACTGCTATTATCATTAAAATTATTTTTATTTTATATTTCATTGTCTTTCTTCCTCAAAAAAAAACCATCTAACATAGAGGCTAGATGGCATATTCTTTCTAAATAAAAAAGTAATAGCCGGTTGCACTACTCGGCTCATTACATTCCAAAGTGCCCAAATAACGGAATGTAAATCATAGCCTCTATTACTAAACTTAAACTTAAAATATCAAACAAACTTGTAACTAATTATTA
>CAYRJH010000019.1:10484-13815 GCA_964424685.1 uncultured Actinomycetota bacterium
GACTATATCTTAATGAAAGGGGGTGAAAAAAATTAAGTTAAAAAGAAAAAATATTTTAAAAAAGTTCTGGAGCCAAAAAGGCCAGTCAACTCTTGAATATGCATTAGTTACTGTAATTGCAGGAATAATAAGTGCTATTTTAATAGCAGTAGGGAAACCTATAATAATAGATGTTATTGCAAAAGTTTTTGAGAAAATAGCTTCAATGGTTTAAAAATCTAATTAAGAGTAAGTTATATGCATATTTTAAAAATGGGAAACAGTTTTAAATTTAAAATTATGCCAGGGATAAATAAAAGTAAAAAAAAATTAAATTTTTTAACCGGGAAATTAGAAGGCCAGTCTTCGATTGAATTTATTCTTGTTATTCCTTTTATAATTTTAATAATTTTAGCTGTTTCCCATTTAGGGTTATTGATTTACCAGCAAAATATATTGGAACAGGCCGCACGTGAAGGAGCAAGAATAGTAGCAACAACTAATTCTAATCAGGAGGCTTACAGGTGTATAAAAAAAGTTTGTTCAAACCTTGACCAGGATAAACTTGATATAAATATTACTCCCTGGGACAGAGCCTCCAGAGAAGTTGGGGATATGGTTGAAGTATTTGTATCTTATAATCACGGCGGCGCTGCTCTTCTACCGGAAATTTTTACAGTAAGGGGCAGTTTAATAAAAGCAAAAAGCATCATGAGGATGGAATGCAATTAAGACATTTAAAAATACAAAACAGCGGAAATATTACCTTTCTGGCGCTTGTTGCGGTGGCGATGTTCTCAATCATATTTTTAGTTATCTTTGATATTTGCCAGATTTTTGTAGTAAGGGAGGAAACAAAGAATGCTTCTGATGCAGCTTCGCTGGCAGTTGCACAGAACTTATTATTTTTTGAAAATCCGGACTGCCTTAGAATAGCTGAAAAAGTTGCCCTGTCAAACAATTGTAAACTGGTTGAATGCATCTGTACCTATGACGAGGTAATAGTTACAGTGGAAAAGAGGGTCAGATTTGCTCTGATAAATCAATTTATCACAGAATATGGCATGGTCAAATCTACATCTAAGGCAGAAGTCGTGTATCCGTGGGATGAACAATTTAGTTACTGCGATTCTTACAAGTTCGGGTTTTAAAAAGTTTTTATAGATTTTAATTTGGTAGAATCTTAGAGAAAAGGAGAAAATATATGAATTATGTAAACCAGATATTTTTGCTCGGGAACCTGACCCGTGATCCTGAGATTAAATACACTAACGAAGGAATAGCAATTACTGAAATGGGGCTTGCTGTAAACAAGAAATGGATCGATAAAAATGGAAAAGAATCTGAATCAGTAGACTTTTTTAATATCACCAGCTGGAATAGTCTGGCGGAAAATTGTGCATCCACATTAAAAAAAGGAGACAGGGTCCTGGTAAGCGGGCATATGAACTTAAGGAGCTGGGAAAATAAAGAAGGGAAAAAATTCAATATTACCAGCATTACTGCTGATGTTGTAGCGGTAACCCTGGAATTCAGCCAGGTAAAAATTCTGGAGAGAAGTAATAAGGAAATGAATAGTGAACCTGATATAAAGAAAGAAAAAATCAAAACAAAGAATCCTTAGAGTCCGGGGCTCAAGCTAAGCCGCATAAAAATATTAATCATATAAGTGCAGGAATATAAGAAAACCTCTATAAATAAGAGGTTTTCTTATAGGGGTATTTTTATAGAAACGTTAAAGTAATTTTAATTTTATGAAGTTATATACAATTGAATGATTAAGAAAAATAAAGAAGCAGTAATTTAATCCGGCAGCAATTTGCATTTGCAGCTTATTGCAATTAATATTAATTCTTAAGATCGAGGAAGAAAAATTGAAAAGTTCAAAACAACTGAAACCCGGTAATATAGCAACTTTTAAGAAACCTCACCCCTGTGGTTCTAACCAGTGGCTGCTGTTAAAGATTGGTATGGAAATGGAATTAAAATGTATTAAATGCGGCAGAAAAATTATTCTGGGCAGGAAGGAATTTGAAAGAAGATATAAGCCTAAACTTGAGTAAATGTTGTATAATTACTCAAATTGAATTTATAAGGATAAAAGGAGTATTTTAAGGAAGTGAATTTTAGAAAAACAGATTATGAGAATTACGATTACAGCAAATTCTGGGAGAATAATAAAAGATTATATGAAGATAAAGCTGAAAGGCTTGCTCTAAGAACGCTGCTGACCGGCGTAGATAAAAAAAATAAACTTGTTCTTGATGTTGGTTGTGGTTATGGAAGGTTATTTAATGAATATATGGATTTTAGAACAGTAGTGCTGATTGATTATTCAATTAATAATTTAAAAAATGCCAGAAATAGAATAGAGAAATTTTTAGGGAATGACCAGAAAAAAATATCATCAGTATATTTTATTGCTTCGGATGCAGCATGTCTTCCTGTAAAATCAAATTGTGCGGATGTTGTGTTAACCGTAAGAGTGGTACATCATCTTGATAATCCCCGTGGTTACTTTAATGAAGTTACAAGAATACTTAAAGACAAAGGTTTATATCTTTTAGAATTTGCCAATAAAAGAAATCTTAAAAATATATTGAGATTTTTTATTGGCAGGATGGACACTTCTCCGTTCAACATGAAACCTTCTCAGATAGGTGAGACTATATTAAATTTTCACCCCAAGTATATATCCGGTCTTCTAAAAGAAAGGAACTTTTCAATAAAAAAAATTATAAGTGTATCCAATTTCAGGGTCGATTTTTTAAAAAAATTTCCCGGTACAAAAACTCTTATTTTTTTTGAGAAGATTTATCAGAAGTTTTTTTCTTTTATATCATTGGGGCCGAGCATTTTTATAAAGTGCATTTTAGATAAATCTAAAAATAAAGCAAACAGTGAAGCGAATAAAAAGATAAAAATCGAAGATATCCTAATTTGTGTTTTCTGCGGGGAAGCTGCTCTTGTCTTTGAAGAAAATAAAATAATATGCACCAATTGCGGCAGTACTTTTTTAAAAGAAAATGGGATCTATAATTTTAAAATAAATAATTAAGCGGCTTATTAGTCCGGATGGGATTCTTGTAAAAGGATTTGCATCCTGTTACAATTATGATACAAAGTAATTTTAGAGCTTTTCTACAAGTAAACAGTTAATCAGTGGATGGATTTATAAAATGACAGAGAAAGTATATTCTGAAGGTATCATTTCAAGATTATCCCAATATTTAAAATATATAGTGCAGCTAAAAGAAATGTGTAAGAGGACCATAACCTCCGAAGGTATAAGTAAGAACACAGGGATTAACAGCGCAGAAGTAAGAAGGGACCTTATTTATTTTAAAATAAA
>CAYRJH010000019.1:13915-20170 GCA_964424685.1 uncultured Actinomycetota bacterium
GTTGAAGCGGGCGTAAAAGTAATTATAAATTATACTTCAGTCCCTATTAAAACCCCTGATGGTGTACGGATAGAAACAACAGATCCCATTGAAAAATTACTTCACACTCTGTATTATTTATCCAATACCGGATATGTAGAACGCAAATAATTTCACGGGAGATAGAAAAGATATGAATAAAGTAAGAGGTTGTTTCATTACAATACTGGTTATTTTTGTAATAGCTTTACTGGTCTTTCTGTTTTCTTCTCTTATGAACCCGGAGGGTAAGGATATATTATTGCTTGGCATAGATGAGAGGGAAGAGAGTAATAATTTTATAGGTTTAACCGATACTATTATTATTTATCATATTAGCAGCTGGGGGAAGAAAGATTGTCTTATTTCTATTCCACGCGATATCCGGGTTGATCTGGAGGGACATGGCTGGAATAAAATTAATGCGGCCTATAAATTCGGCGGACATGAGATGATTAAAAAAGAAATATATAATCTTACCGGTATTCAAATAAATAAAGTAATGATAGTGAATTTCAGAGGTTTTAAAGAAATTATTGATATACTCGGCGGGGTTAAAATAACAGTGGAGGAGCCTCTTCACGACCCATTATCAGGAGCGGATTTTGAACCCGGGACTTATACCATGGATGGTGAACAGGCTTTATCATTTGTAAGATGCAGATCAACTGCAGGATCTGATTTTGCCAGGGTAGATAGACAGAAGTACCTGTTAAGTGAATTAATGAAGCAAAAATTTAATTTTTCAATAATTTCCAGGGCTCCTCAAATTATTAAAGTCTTAAACGGGGAAACAGCATCTAACTTTACAATATGGGATATTGGTTCTACTGGATTTTTGTTATTATTTTCAGATAAGGATGCAAACTGGGTGACAATACCTGCGGAACCGTCTGATATAGATGGCATAAGCTACCTGATTGCCGATGAAAATGAAGTAAAAGATTTTCTAAGTGATTATTTAAAATAAAGATATGGCACTGCCGGATATATACTATTGCTTATATATTATAGAATAAAAATATCAGGGTTTTAAAAAAAAGATAAAAAGAATAAAATATATATATATATTATAAAAGAAAATGATATATAAAATTACCAGGGGAGAAATAAATGACTACCGATAAGAGTTTAAGCATAGCAAATATTTCATCTCTTTCTGATAAAGTGGATTTTTTACTGCAGGTTTCAAGAAAATCAAAAAATCTTGATTCCTTTATAAAAGATAATGTACCACCGGGTGAAAAAAGCTGGTTAGGTGATCTAAAAAGCTGGAAGCTCAATAATAAGTGGCTCTTAGAAATTTCTGATATATGTCTTGAGGATTATGACCAGGTCTTTTTTGATTGCGGTGAGGAACTGCTGGATCTTAATGATTCAAAAAACTATCAGACTTTTAGGGAAAGAATACTGGAAGAATTAATATAGGTTAGTAGCTATTTAAGTAACTTTAAATAAGAGAAGTATACAGAAGTTTCTATTATTTTTTACCATAGGAGTATCTATGATTCCCAGATATACCTCAAAAGAGATGGGTTGGGTCTGGAGTGAAGAAAATAAGTTTAATAAATGGCTCGACGTTGAAAAAGCAGTAGCTGCGGCACAGGCAGAACTTGGTATTATTCCTGCGGGGGCTGCGGATGATATCAATAAAAAAGCCGGGTTTGAAGTTTCAAAGATAAACGAAATTGAAGAAAAAACAAATCATGATGTAATTGCTTTTCTTACAAATGTATCTTCATATATCGGAGACTCATCGAAATATCTTCATTACGGGTTAACGTCTTCGGATATTGGTGACACCACTCTATCTCTTCAAATGCTTGAAGCGATAAACATAATAGAAAATAAAACTAAAAACCTGCTGGATATTTTAAAAATAAAATCAAGAAAGTATGCCCATACGGTTATGACAGGCAGAACGCACGGGATTCATGCAGAACCCATAACACTCGGACTTAAGTTTTGTGTTTATGCTTTTGAGACAGCGAGGAACCTTGAGAGGCTGGAGCAGGCCAGGGAAAATATCAGGTATGGCAAAATTTCAGGTGCCGTTGGCACATATGCCAATACACCACCCGAAGTCGAAAAAAAAGTGTGCAATATCCTTAATTTAAAACCATCCCCTGCGTCTACACAGATCCTCCAGAGAGACAGGCATGCGCAGTTGATTTCAACTCTGGCAATTTGCGGGGCCACTCTGGAAAAAATAGCTCTTGAGATAAGAAACTTACAGAGAACAGACGTCAGAGAAGTCGAGGAACCTTTTGGGAAAGAACAAAAAGGTTCCTCTGCTATGCCGCATAAAAAAAATCCTATTGTCTGTGAAAGGATATGCGGGCTGGCAAGGGTTTTAAGGTCGAATACAATAACTGCTCTGGAGAACATTGCATTATGGCATGAAAGAGATATATCGCATTCTTCGGCAGAAAGGATAATAATCCCTGATAGCTTTATTCTGCTTGATTATATGCTTGATAAAACAATATCCATAATCAATAACTTAAATGTAATTGAATCAAATATGGAAAAAAATCTAATGAAATACGGAGGTATTATTTTTTCTCAGAGGGTATTACTTGAACTTATAAAAAAAGGAATGAAAAAGGAAGAAGCGTATATTCTTATACAGAGTGCTGCTCTTGAAGCCTGGAACAGTGAAGGTGATTTTAAAGAAAATCTAATGAAAGAAGAAAAAGTGTTATCGTTCCTGGACAGGGATGAACTGGAGAAATTATTTGATGTTAGTTATCACTTGAAATATGTAGATGAAATTATTGCCAGATTAGAAAACTTAAGACAACGGTAGTTTATATAAGTAAGAAATAAATTAATTTTTTATTTGCGGTAAGGGTAAGGAATATAAAGGAATGATTCAGCGGTTTTACCGGTATATCGATAAGGATTTTGAATATTGCTACTACATTGAAATATCAGAACCGCTTAATATATCTGAATTAAAAATACTTCAATGGCTGCTTGCTGAAACATTTGAAACCGGAAAATTCGGGGATAAATCGTTTTTAAGTGATGGAAATAAGAATTTTGTTGAGATTGGACCCGGATTAAATTTTGAGACTGCATTTTCAACAAACGCAGTTGCTATCTGCCACTCATGCGGACTAAAGAAAATTTCCCGTCTTGAACGTTCAAGACGGTACTTAATTCCTGAGGATGTTGACCATTCTGATTTTATTGATAAACATCATGATAGAATGACAGAATGCGTGTATCCTGGACCTCTGGAGACATTTGAAATCGGCATCGAACCAGAGGATGTGTGCATAATACCATTAATGGAAGAAAGTGAAGGGAACATAAAGAAATTTAATTATGACAAAGGTCAGGGGATAGACGCTTTAAGAAGTTTTAACCGGAAAATAGGTCTGGGAATGGATGAGTGGGATATAAAATTCTACTATAATCTTTTTGTTAATATTATAGGCAGAAATCCAACCAATGTTGAATGTTTCCAATTGGGCCAGGCCAATAGCGAGCACTCACGCCACTGGTTTTTTAAGGGTAAGCTTTTAATCGATGGCAAAGAAGTTCCCTTGACTCTAATGGAAGTAATAAAGGCCCCGCTTAAAGCTAATACCTCAAATAGTATAATAGCATTTAAAGATAACTCAAGCGGCATTGAAGGTTTTAAAATAGGGACTATTATACCGGAGCATCCGGGAATCTATTCGCCCTTCCTTAAAAAACAGCTTACCTATCACCTGATATTCACTGCTGAAACGCATAATTTCCCCAGCGGAGTTGCTCCATTCCCCGGAGCTGAAACAGGGACAGGGGGAAGGATCCGTGATGTCCAGGCGACGGGAAGAGGCGGGCTTGTTATTGCCGGTACGGCAGGTTATTGTACCGGTAATTTAAATATTCCGGGCTATTTAATTCCCGGGGAAGATGATAAATTTAATTATCCTTCAAATCTTGCTTCTCCTCTTGAAATTATGATAAGAGAGAGTGATGGCGCATCAGATTATGGAAACAAATTTGGTGAACCGGTTATCCAGGGGTTTACAAGAACTTTTGGACTTAAACTGCCGGACGGCCAGAGACGTGAATGGATTAAGCCAATAATGTTCACCGGTGGTATCGGACAGATTGATAACCGCCACATAAAGAAAGAAGTTACACAGAAGGGAATGAAAATAGTACAGGTTGGCGGACCTGCATACCGCATAGGAATAGGCGGAGGCGCTGCCTCCAGTATGGTTCAGGGAGAAAACAGAGAAGAACTTGATTTTAATGCCGTACAGCGGGGGAATGCCCAGATGGAGCAAAAAATGAACCGTGTAATCAGGGCCTGTATTGAAATGGGTGAATGTAATCCCCTTATGAGCACTCATGATCAGGGCGCGGGTGGGCCCTGTAATGTATTAACCGAGCTTGTCGAACCGGCAGGCGGCAGAATTGAAATAAGGAATATTCAGGTTGGCGATAGGACCATGTCGGTACTTGAAATATGGGGGGCGGAATATCAGGAACGCAATGCTTTTCTTATTGAACCGGAACGATTAAAGGAATTTCAGACAATCTGTAATCGTGAAAAAGTCAACTGTGAAGTCCTTGGAGAAATAACCGGTGACGGCAGGATTACAGTTCATGACAGGCAGAATGACACCACTCCGGTTAATTTAAGTTTAAATGAAATCTTAAGCAATATCCCCAGTAAAACATTTGAGCTGGAAAGTATTCCTGAAAAACTGGAACCGCTTATATTACCGGCCGGCAGTTCAGTAGAAGACTTCTTAGAGCTTATTTTTAAATTACCCTCGGTTGGTTCCAAGGGATTTCTTGTGAGAAAAGTTGATAGAAGCGTAACGGGGCTTATTGCACGCCAGCAATGCTGCGGCTCATTACAGCTTCCTGTTTCAGATGTAGCTGTAGTGGCGCAAAGTCATTTTGGACTTACCGGTGCCGCTATCGCTATTGGCGAACAACCAATTAAAATCCTGATTGACCCTGCCGCTGGTGCCCGAATGGCAGTCGGAGAAGCACTGACTAATATGGTATGGGCGCTTATAACTGATCTTGAGCATGTGAAATGTTCCGTAAACTGGATGTGGGCTGCAAAACTCCCGGGCGGTGGAGCTGCTCTCTATAAAGCTGCAGTTTCTTTAAGTAACCTGATGAAAGAAATCGGTATTGCTGCCGATGGCGGCAAGGATAGTCTTTCAATGGCAGCTCAGGTAGGTAATGAAATTGTAAAAGCTCCGGGCCAGGTAGTTGTATCTGCTTATAGTTCAATGGGTGATATAACCAGAGTGGTAACACCAGATATTAAAAGGCCGGGTGAAAGCAGGTTAATGTTTATTGATCTTGCCGGGGGCAAAAATCGTCTGGGAGGTTCAGCTCTGGCACAGGTATTGGGTCAGATAGGGGATGAATCTCCTGACGTAGAAAACCCGGTTCTTCTTGTTAATGCTTTTAAAGCGGTACAGGAAATGATAAGAAAACGATTAATTCTTGCGGGCCATGACAGGAGTGATGGAGGGCTTGTAACTACACTGGCAGAAATGGCATTATCGGGAAACTGTGGAATAGAAGTAAAATTTGCTGGAAAAGAAGAAATAATTCCACACCTATTCTCCGAAGAGCTTGGTCTGGTTATAGAATATTTACCCGGAGACGAATCTGAAATTATTAATATTCTTGATAAATCCGGTATCCCTTTTACTGTTCTTGGGTATACACATAAAAAAAGGCGGGTGCTAATCCACCATGATAAAAAAGTCCTGCTGGATATTGATATACCGGGGCTTTTAACCTGGTGGGAATCAACAAGTGATCAGCTTGAGCGCCACCAGATAAATCCGGAACTTGCAGAGGAACAAAAACAATCGCATAACAGAGCCGGTCTTTCATTTAATATTTCTTTCAAGCCAGCAGGCACTCCATTAAAGTTCCTGGACAGGCTGGAGAAGCCAGGGGTAGCAATTATCCGTGAAGAGGGAAGTAATGGTGACAGGGAAATGACCTCAGCATTCTTTGCTGCAGGATTCGAGCCATGGGATGTTACCATGACGGACTTACTTAGAGACAGTGTGACCCTTAAAAAATTTAAAGGTGCAGTATTTGTAGGGGGGTTTTCCTATGCTGATGTCCTGGACAGTGCCAAAGGGTGGGCCGGTATTATAAAGTTCAGCCCCGGGTTAAAAAAGATGTTTGATGATTTTTATATGAGAGAGGATACTTTTTCTCTGGGCATTTGTAATGGCTGCCAGCTCA
>CAYRJH010000020.1:0-5711 GCA_964424685.1 uncultured Actinomycetota bacterium
GGCCAGATCATATTGTCAAGACCGCTTCACAGGAAAAAAATTTCTCCTCCGATTGATGTGCTGCCGTCGCTTTCAAGGCTTAAAGATAAAGGAATAGGGCAGGGGAAAACGAGAGAGGACCATGCAGATATATTTAATCAGCTGTATGCGGCTTATGCGCGGGGGAAAGAGGTAGAGGAACTGTCGGTAATCCTGGGAGAGGCCGCACTGACCGATATGGATAAGTTATACTTAAGATTTGCAGAAAAATTTGAGGCAGAATACGTTTCTCAGGGCGAGTATGAGAACAGGACCATAGATCAGACTCTCGATCTCGGATGGAAGCTCTTGAGCATATTCCCTAAAGAGGAATTAAAGAGAATAAGAGTTGAGTTTCTGGATAAATATCTTAAGAAATTTAAAACTGAAAACGGAAATAATGAAGGTAATTAAATGCTTTTAAATGTAAGCGCAACCAGAATGGAACTCCAGCGGTTAAGAAAAAGGTTAAATCTTGCACGCAGGGGGCATAAACTTCTTAAAGATAAAAGAGACGAACTTATGAGACAATGGCTCGGGGTAATCGATGAAGTTAAAATACTCCGGGTTTCAATAGAAAAAGAATTCCAGTCCATACTGGAAAGATTTGTGCTGGCAAAAGCCAGTACAGGTTCTCATCAAACAGAGCAGGAATTACTGCTGCCTTCAAAGAAGATATTAATTTCTGTCAGAGAAAAAAATATTATGGGTGTCCGTGTACCTGTTTATACCAGGGAAGTTAGTGAAAATATTATTCCCTATGGTTATATAAATACATCGGGGGATATGGATATTGCTCTTAATGATTTTGAAAAATTTATAGATAATCTTCTGGATCTTGCCGAAAAAGAGAAAATGCTTCAGCTCATAGCTCTGGAAATCGAGGAAACAAGAAGAAGAGTCAATGCTCTGGAATATAAATTAATACCCGGCATAGCTGAAACTATAAAATTTATAATTATGAAGCTTGATGAGAACGAGCGTTCAAATACAGTAAGACTTATGAGGGTTAAAGAAATTATAAGAAGCCACTGATTTTTTACTCTTTTGTGTAGACCGGGAAATCCCCTGCAAGACTTTTAACTTTTTTACTTATTTCTTTAAGCTTTGTGCCGTTATTCCTGTTTTTAATGGCAGATGAAATAAGCTCGCCTATTTTATACATCTCTTCCGTTCCCATTCCCTGCGTGGTAACTGCGGGGGTGCCTATTCTTATACCGCTGGCTATTGTGGGACTGAGTTTATCAAAGGGTATTACATTTTTGTTGACTATTATTCCCAATGAATTCAATAAATCAACTGCTTCAGAACCTGTTATTTTTTTGCCGGTTAAATCCATCAAGAATAAATGATTGTCGGTCCCATCCGATACAATCCTGAAGCCATCATTTTTCATGTATCCGCACAGAGCTTTTGAATTCTCTATTATTCGCCTGCTGTAATCCTTGAATGAGTCTTTTAATGCTTCATTGAAGGCCACGGCTTTGGCTGCAATTATATGCATGAACGGACCTCCCTGAACGCCGGGAAAAACCGACTTATCAATAAGATCGGCGTATTTTTTATCGGCAACAATCAGGCCGCCTCTGGGCCCCCTTAAAGTTTTATGAGTAGTTGCGGTTGTGAAATCCGCCACTCCTACTGAATTAGGATGATAGCCGCTTACCATAAGCCCGGCAATATGTGCAGTGTCAGCCAGTAAATATGCGCCTGCTCCGTCAGCGATCTCCCTGAATTTGTTAAAATCAATTGACCTGGAGTAGGAACTTGCTCCTGCTATAATAAGCTTCGGCCTGACGGTTCCGGCAATTTCTTTAATTTTTTCATAATCAAGCATTTCTGTTTCCGGGTCCACGTTATATGTATGTATCTCATAATACCTGCCGCTTAAGTTTTGCTTATGTCCATGGGAAAGATGTCCCCCGTCTCTTAAGTTCATACTGAGTATCCTGTCCCCGCAATTAAGGGTACCAAGGAAAACTGCAAGATTTGCGCTTACCCCGCTGTGGGGCTGGACATTGCTGTAATCAGAACCAAAAAGCTGATTTGCCCTGTCTATTGCAAGCTGCTCGACTTCGTCAACATTCTCACAGCCTGCATAATATCTTAATCCGGGATAGCCCTCGGCATATTTATTGGTAAGCACCGAACCCATGGTCCTTATAACTTCCCTGGAAGTAAAATTTTCGGAGGCTATAAGAATAATCTGGCTTTTTTGCCGCTCTATTTCTTTTTTTATGATTTTTTTTATCTCAATATCTTCTTCTGTGCTTAAGGTATGGTTTTCGTGTTTTTTAGGATTGATCATTGCAGGTAAAGTTCCTTTCTTCAATTTCCGTTATTTTATTGACTCTTCTTATGTGCCGCTCTTCGCTGCTTACGGGAGTGCTTATAAAGATTTTAGTTATTTCAACACATTTTTCAAGTGATAAAAATCTTACCCCAAGACTCAATACATTTGCGCTGTTATGACTCCTGGCAACTCCTGCAGTTTCAACATTCCAGCACACAGCCGATCGTATTCCCTTTATTTTATTAGCTACTATATCCATACCGATTCCGGAACCGCACAGAAGTATTCCGATATCAGCCTGGCCGCAGGCTACAAATCCAGAGGCTTTCTCTGCAATTTCCGGATAATCAACACTTCTAGTGCTGTCTGTACCGATATCTGCTACATTATGCCCCATTGATTTTATGACTTCAATTAAATCAGACTTATATTTAAAACCGGCATGATCTGCCGCTATAACTACATTCATAAGTTTTTTTCTCCTTTATTAATTTTAATAATATTTTAAAAATTGATTATACGCAATTGGAAAATTCTTAAGACTCTGTATATTATATTCCAATTAAAAAGATAATCAAAAAATATCAATCATCTTATTTTCATTTTTTAATTCTATATGGCTTTGAATACGTCTTTAAATTTTACTTTACCTTCTCTTATCAGAATAGGAATATCATTTTCTACACTGACTATAGTTGATTCCATACCGGGCAGATGAGACTCGCACTCTATTATCAAATCTGCCTGTTTCCTGATTGCAGCGGGTATTTCATCTACTTTTCTGGGAAATATTTTTATTCCAGAAGTAGTAGCGCTGGTTGATATGATGGGACCGCAAATATCTATTATTTCCCTTAAAAATTTAAGTTCCGCGATTCTAACGGCAATTGTAGATTTGCCGCCGGTAATAAAATTCTTAAGATATTTTTTTTTATTAAAAATTAAAGTAAGCGATTCCGGGTTTTTAATATTCCAGAATCTCTTTATTATTTTTTTTGCGGCTGTGTTTATGTTTGAGGTAAAATTTTTTAAATCATCCGGATTGGAAATAAGTATTATAAAAGGCAGGTCTATATTTCTTTTTTTGATTCTACGTATTCTTTCTATTGCATTTTTATTATTATATTTGCAGCTTATTCCATATATTGTAGCGGTGGGAAGAATTACTATCCTCCCCTTTGATATGGAACCGGTAATTTTTTTAATTACGGAAAATTTACCTGCTGTATTAAGATTATTAATTTTTATTATATCCATAAAGCAATATATAATTTTTTTTAGTATATAATATTTTATTTACAATGAAAATCCGTATTGATTCTTAAATCCATATACCCGGTGCCCTGGTGTTTTAAAAAGTGCTTGGAATTTTAAAGAATAAGATTTAGTATATTTTAAAAGAATTTAAAATAATTATTTATAATTTATTTTTGAAAAAATATTTAAAATGGTAATAACCCGCCCGACATGGGATGAATATTTTGCATCAATAACAAGGCAGGTAGCAACAAGGTCCACCTGTCTTAGAAGAAAAGTCGGTGCGATAATTGTAAAGGATAAAAGGATTCTTACAACCGGCTATAATGGCGCACCGATGGGAGTGAGAAACTGCCTGGAAATCGGTATATGCTTGAGAGAAGAGCTCGGCATACCTTCCGGTGAAAGACATGAAATCTGCCGCGGTCTCCATGCCGAGCAAAATGCAATTATACAGGCTGCCTATCACGGAGTGCCGATAAAGGATTCCACTATTTACACTACGAATCATCCCTGTGTTATGTGTGCCAAAATGATAATAAACTGCGGAATCAGAAAGATATATTATTTTGAGGACTACCCTGACCCCCTGGCGGCTGAACTCCTTTGTGAGGCAGAAGTTGAATTGATAAAACTGGATTATTAATTCTTAATACCGCAATTCAAAGATTATCTCACCTTAAAGCACATTGATGATTTATCGAAAGTATATACTGGTGATAAATTTACTCTTAAATATTGAAGGTAATATTTTATAGATTGAAAATAAGGGGGTCGATATTATCCTTAAAATAGAAATGATGCAAAAGCTAATATTTTTTAATTCACCTTAATTTGTTATAATATCCTTTACTTTTTATTAGTTATAAAATCTTTTATGGAAAAATTTATTATAAATGGCGGTAAAAAACTGTCCGGAAAAGTTAAAGTCAGCGGTGCAAAAAATTCTGCATTAAAACTGATAGCTGCTTCAATCCTGGCTGACAGTAAAACAATATTGAGAAATGTGCCGGGAATTGAAGATGTAGATATTATGCTGGAAGTACTCAGGAACCTTGGTGCAAAAGTAAATGCAGATACAGAGAATAAAGTAATTGAAATTAATCCGGAAAGTATCAACAGTTATGAAGCGCCTTATGAGCTGGTTAGAAAAATGAGGGCTTCAATACTGGTAGCAGGACCGCTGTTAAGCAAATTTGGTAAAGTGAAGATAGCTATTCCGGGCGGCTGCAATATCGGTTCAAGGCAAATTGACCTTCACCTCAAGGGTTTCAGGAATTTAGGAGCAGAGTATTCGGTCGAGCACGGGTATGTTAACTGTCAGATTAATAGCAGTGAAGCCGGGGTACGGCTTTGCGGTACCGTTATAAACCTTGATTTTCCTTCGAGAGGCGCTACTGAAAATATAATGATGGCAGCCTGCCTCGCAGCGGGGCAGACAGTTATAAATAATGCGGCAAGGGAACCTGAAATAATCGATCTTGCCTGTTTTCTAAATTCGATGGGTGCAGACATTCAGGGATCGGGGACCGATTATATTACCATAAACGGGGTCGGTAGCCTTAAAGGAACGGATTATGAAATTATGCCCGATAGTATTGAAGCAGGTACTTTTATGACCGCGGCAGCTTTGTGCGGCGATAAAGTAGAAATTGAAAATGCAAAATGGAAGAACCTTGAAGTATTTTATTTTAAATTAAAGGAAATTGGTGTAAATATCTCTATTATTGGTGAAAATAATATAATGATAGACAGCCCGGCGGACACGTATAGACCCGTTAATATAAGCACCCTGCCATACCCTGGTTTCCCAACGGACCTGCAGCCCATAATTACAGTTCTTCTATCGACTATCCCGGGCATATCAATAGTGACCGAAAATGTATTTGAAAACAGGTTTATGTATGTGGATGAATTAAACAGAATGGGGGCCAATATAAAAATTGACGGCCATCATGCCGTTATAAAAGGGGTAGAGAAATTATCGGGGGCGCCGGTAAGGTCATTTGATCTTCGCGCGGGCGCAGCAGTGGTACTTGCGGGACTTGCAGCCGAAGGATCTACCGAGGTAAGTGATATATATCATATTAGAAGAGGTTACGAGAATTTTGAAGAAAAACTGCGTTTACTGGGTGCGGATATC
>CAYRJH010000020.1:5811-15532 GCA_964424685.1 uncultured Actinomycetota bacterium
ACTATAAATTCAGGCACCACTGCAGAAATTGAGAACATTCTTGCTCCCATAGAATCGCCGGAGGAACCGGTTACGATCCTTGTCCTTGGCCGTGACACAAGAGATGCCGAGAATGACGCGGGCAGGGCGGACATTATAATGCTGGCTTATTTAAATCCTGAAAGAAATACAGCTACCCTTCTGTCAATTCCCAGGGATTGCCTGGTTGAAATACCCGGTTATGGTGAAGATAAAATAAATGCCGCTTATGCTTACGGAAAGGAAGAGCTGATGATAAAAACAGTAAGCTCTTTTTTGGGTGCGGAAATAAATCATTATATAGCGGTTGATTTTGACGGGTTTGTTGAATTAATAGATGCGATGGGCGGTATAGACATTACCATTGACAGGCCAATAATTGACCCTAAAAGCGGCGCTAATTTTTCTGCCGGCAATCATCATCTTATGGGAGAGCAGGCCCTGGCATATACCAGGAGCAGATCCACTGAACTGGGAGATATCGGCAGGATTCAGAGGCAGCAGCAGCTGATTAAAGAATTGATAACACAAAAATTAAACACGAAATATTTATCCAGCGTGCCATATTATTTTAATATCCTTGTAGACAATACAAGAACAGACCTTGATATTCTGACTATTCTAAGATATTCAAAAGCTCTCCTGTCTTTTAGTTCTGAAAATTTTGAGACAGTTATCGTTCCTTCCTATTCGGACTGGATAAAGGATGGGACCGTAAGCGTTCAAATTCCGGATATTGAAGAGGCGCAGGCCATGTGGCAGAGGATTATAAATGGGGAACCGGCGGGCAGATATAATGCGGAATATACGGAAGTTGATGAAATAGTGGATTCAATGGCACAGAACACACAGTATAAATTTAAAATAAAGGTTAAAAACACAGGCGCGATTGAGTGGAACAGGAACGGGGATAATCCTGTTTATCTCGGGTATCACTGGATAGATTTTAACACCAGAGAAACAGTGGTTTTTGACGGTAAGAGAAGCATAATATCCCAGGACGGGGTTAATGTAGGCGATGAAGAGGTATTTGACCTGACAGTGATATCTCCTTCCGGTCCCGGCGAGTATATTTTACAGATAGATCTTGTGCAGGAAGGTGTGACCTGGTTCTCCTATCAGGGGGTCCCGCCCCTTGAAAAATTCGTATCGGTTGATATTTCTTACGGCGCCGAATATTATGACGGGAGTAAAACCCCAAATTATGTTGAACCGGGGCAGGAGTTTGAAGTTACGGTTAAAGTAAGAAACAGCGGTTTTTTAACCTGGAGGCCTTCCGGGGATGAAAGGGTTGCCCTGGGAACACACTGGATTGACAGGGACACAAGAGAAGTCATTAAATGGGACGGCGACAGAGGGCTTCTTGATAATGAAATTTCTTATGCAGAACAGGCTGAGGTCGATATAAAGATAAAGGCGCCCGATAAACCCGGGAAATATATACTGCAGTATGATATGGTGCATGAAAGAGTCGCCTGGTTTTCCGAAAAAGGCGTAATACCTCTTGAGGTTAATGTAGATGTGGGCGATGTTGTAAATAGAGTTATAGCCAGGAGAACGACGGTAAAGATATTTAACGGAAACGGCATAGCTGGCGCCGCCGACAAAATCAAAGATTATGTTAAGGGTTATGGCTTTAGAATATATGCCCTGTCAAATGCAGAGAATTTTGATTTTGGAAAGAGTATTATTATATATAATAAAGGGTGCAGGGAAAAAGCTGAACAGCTGGCGCTGGCTTTTGATAATTTAGAGTTTTATGAATATAATAAAACATGGAGTTTTTATAAAACAGATGCGGATTTAATGTTAATAGTAGGAAAAGATTACAGCGATATTATGCGATAGTTTTATATCATTATTCTTTAGTTTTAAATTGTAACAATGAAAAAAAGATCAGTCTTAAAAATAACAGGACAGGTTTTATTTGATGTCTTAATAATTTTTT
Organism: uncultured Actinomycetota bacterium; assembly: GCA_964424685.1. GTDB lineage: Bacteria > Actinomycetota > Humimicrobiia > Humimicrobiales > Humimicrobiaceae > JAQVEM01. Next base: position 7,778 of record CAYRJH010000020.1, read on the forward strand.
CATCATTTATAATCTCCTTTTTTTTAAGGGGACAGATAGGCTTTGAAGACAGCGCCGGTCTTTTTTCACTATATGCCAATTTCATGATATGGTATGTGGTTATTGTAATTGCGGTAAAGATTTTAATGCTGGGGCTGTTTGGGACCTACAGAAGAGTCTGGAAATATGCCTCATTAAAAGATATGACAGCCATAGTTGAAGCCGTAACCCTTGGTTCGGTGGTTCTGGCAGTTATTTTTTATATTATGAGTGCCCCCATATCATTTTTTAGAATTAATATAAATTTTTCTTTCCCCTTTTTCCCCAGAAGTATATTTATCATTGATTACCTTTTAACTCTCGCCCTCATAGCAGTATCGAAATTTTCCGAGAGGTTCTTTAATGAATTAAGGCTTGGAAGTGCTGGCAAAAGAAAGAAAAGGGTGTTAATCGTCGGAGCAGGTGATGCCGGAGAAATGATAGTCCGTGAAATGATAAGGCAGAAGGACAGTGAATACATGCCAGTCGGATTTCTGGATGATGACTACTCAAAAATAAAAAATAAAATCCACGGAATCAGCGTCCTCGCGCCCATATCTAAAATGGAAAAAATAATCAAGGATCACTCTGTTGAAGAGGTGATAATAGCCATGCCATCCGCATCCGGCAGTGTAAGAAAGGAAGTAGCGGTAAGGGCCAGAGAGCTTGGCGTAAACTGCAAGACATTGCCCAGCCTGTATGAAGTAATTGACGGAAAAGTCTACCTTTATCAGGTCAGGGATATAGAAATTGAGGATATCCTGGGGAGAGAGGTTATAAATATAAAAATACCTGAAATTGTATCAGAGATAAAAGATAAGATAATCATGGTCACCGGAGCAGGGGGCTCTATAGGTTCCGAGATATGCAGGCAGGTTATAAGATTTAAGCCGGAAAAAATAATACTTGTAGACCACTCGGAAAATAATTTATTTTTGATACTGGAAGAGCTTAGCAATAAGTTTGCTTTTATTTCGACAGTTCCCATGGTAATTGATATAAGGGATAAGCAGGCATTAAGAAGCGTTTTTAAAAAATTTAAGCCTGCCATATTGTTTCATACCGCAGCATATAAACATGTACCTTTGATGCAGCTCAATCCAAAGGCTGCAATTTTAAATAATTATCTTGGCACTAAAATACTCGCAAAACTTTCCATTGAATTCGGGGTCAAAAGGTTTGTCATGCTTTCTACCGACAAAGCAGTGAAACCCAGAAACGTAATGGGGATATCCAAATTACTATCCGAAAAATATTTACAGTCTTTATCGCGGGTCAAGGATACCAGGTTTATTATTGTAAGGTTCGGCAATGTCCTGGGGAGCATGGGCAGCGTAGTTCCTCTTTTTAAAGAGCAGATACAGTCAGGAGGTCCGGTAAGAGTTACCCACCCCGATATGAAAAGATATTTTATGACCATACCGGAAGCTTCCCAGCTGGTCATACAGGCCTGTATAATGGGGGAAGGCGGAGAAATATTTGTACTGGACATGGGGGAACCCATAAATATAGTGGACCTTGCTAAAAATATGATAAGGATCTACGGAATGGAGCCCGGTAAAGATATCGAAATAACATACACAGGCCCCAGGGATGGTGAAAAAATGGATGAGGAACTCACAAGCGAAGACGAGGAACTGATAGTAACGGAATACAAGCATATATTTGAAGCCACAAATAATAATAAAGCAAATAACTTCAACAAAGATGAAATAATCAACATACTGTTTAATATAGAAAAGGAAATCCAGATTGATGACTATAAGAATCTTTTTAAGGATTTAAAAAAGATTATCTCCGGTTTTGATGAAAATAAAATGTGGCCAAGATTATATGAATAGCACAAAGCTAATTTTAACAGCCTATGTTTTACAGGATAGTAAAAAGAACCCTTGATGTTGGAATATCTGTTATTTTAATAATACTTTTTATCCCCTTCTGGATCATTATCCCTTTGGTCATTAAAATCGATTCCCCGGGGAGCATATTTTTTAAACAAAAAAGAGTCGGCATAAACAGCAGGTATTTTACCATTTTTAAATTCAGGACAATGAAGGAAGGCACACCTGATATCCCGACCGATGAGTTGAAAGACAATAGTTATCTAAATACCGGAGTGGGTAAATTTTTAAGAAGGTCGAGCATTGATGAGTTCCCCCAGCTTGTAAATATATTAAAGGGCGATATGAGTTTTGTCGGTCCGAGACCGGCGCTGTATAATCAGGATTTGCTTATAAGGCTGCGCAGGGAAAAAGGTGTGGATAAAGTAAAGCCGGGAGTAACCGGGCTCGCGCAGATAAACGGGAGAGACGATCTTTCAATCCCCGATAAAGTCATGTATGACCGGTTGTATATAGAAGATGCTTCAGTATGGCTGGACCTGAAGATATTTCTGGTTACGATCAAAGCCGCAATTACAGGCAGAGGCGTAAGATAAGAAGATCCGCGGCTCATGCGGGTTGTATCGGCTACTGCCAATCACTATCATATTAATTGCTTATGTTTATTACACGGCACCAATTACTCCAATTCTTTTATCAATCTTTCTATGCCTTCTTCAAAATTTATAGGAGAGAAATCGAAATCACGGGCAGCTTCCTGATAGGAATATGTTTTGTCCACACCCATCCGTTCTATCTGGTCAGGGGTAAGAGAAGGATTTTTGAAGATAGCCGCATAAATAGTAACAAGAAACCCGGCCGCGCCTAAGGGGACCCTTATTACATTAAACCGCCTTTTTAACTTAGATTGAACTATTTCCAGCATCCGGTTATATTTTACCGGTTCCCTGCCGGCTATATTATAAATTTTATTGTAAGTTTTTTTATTATCCACGCTAGATGCAATAGCGCCGGCCACGTCTTTAATATATACAGGCTGGATTAAATTATTCCCGCTTCCAAAAGTTACAAAAAATCCTCTCTTTTTTATAAATTCAATCATTTTTGAAAAATTATTGTCATCTCCGGAACCATAAATCATGGAAGGCCTTAAGATGGTGTAATCCAGTCCTGAATTTATTATTAAATTTTCGGAGTTTAATTTCCGGTCTTTTACCGTGCTCTTAAGAGGAATTAAAACTGTTGTGGAGCTTATAAAGACAGCTCTTTTTAACCCGGCACGCCGTGCCGCATCAAGGAAATTTTCCAGAAGGTCAGTATGTTCAAGACCCACCATATAAACTGCACTTTCTGCCTCTTTTAATAAAGAAACCATTGAATCAGCGCTCTGAAGATTTCCTGCAGCCAGTATAACTTTTTTACCTTGTTTTCCTGCAGTATCCGTAAGTTTTAAAGTATTGCTGGATGTTCTTACAAGGCAGGTAACCCTGCAGCCTTTATTTAATAATTTTTCCAGTACATGCGGTCCAAGAAAACCGGTAGCTCCAATAAGTAAAACCATCTTTATCCCTTTTCTTAAATCAGAAAATAAAATTTAACATACCGTCTTTGTAAATCTAATATGAGTAAATATTTTTGTCAATTTTTTATCACAATAAATACACTGTAGCTATAGAGTTAAATTATGCAGGATTTGTGTTATTATCTTATAGGTCCTAGACTGAATTGATATTATAAGAATAATTTATAGGGAATAAAAAAAGAGGAAGAAAATAATGCCGTGGATTATCTTTATATGTATTACAGCTTCAGGTTTAATTATATTGCTGTTTTTTTATGCATTTGTATATGAGACAACTAATTTCGGGCTGTCGGAGGTAAATATATTAATCAGTGATGACCGGCCAGACGGCCGGCCCGGGGACAGTATATCAGCCGGAAGCCAGCCGCTGCCGGACAATAAGCGGCCCGGGGACCTGTTGCAAAGAGCTTATAATGGCAAATCACATGAACCTGCCGGTGAGCCTGTGCTGACTATCCTTCATCTTTCTGATTTTCATTTAAGGAGAAATTTTAAGGGCAAGAAATTATTTGAGTTTGTTAAGAGTCTATCCCGGCTGGAGCCCGATTTTATTTTTATAACGGGCGACCTTCTCGGGAGCAATAATAGCATGGACAGCCTCATCGAGATGCTCGCTCCCTTAAGGGCAAAACTGGCCAGATATGCTGTTTTAGGGGTACATGACCACTATGATAAGGCATTTGTGGAATTTGTAAAAAATATGTTTAAAAGAAAAAGAGAATATAAAAAAGAAAACGATATTCCGTATCTGGTTAAAAGATTAAAAAATATTGGTATTGAAGTTTTAATGAATGAGAGCAGGTCACACAGGCCAGGCGGCAGCAGAAGGGGAATTGACAGTATCGAGATTGCAGGGCTTGATGACCCTGTAATAAATAAAATTGATATAGATAGGGCATTTTCCGGCAATACGCTGGAGCACAGTTATTACAGGGATTTACATTTACAGGATAAATCCAGTTATAGGCGTATCTATAAAGATGTATTTAACCCGAATAAGGAAAAAGTACACAGGATAAATAAAAAAGGCAAGCTGCGCATAGGGCTTATTCATACTCCGGATAATGATTCAATAATCAGTCTTGCAGGAAGAAATATAGATATTCTATTTTGCGGGCATACCCACGGAGGACAGGTGAGGCTCCCGCTTATAGGAGCAATAGTCTCAGGGTGTAAAATAAAGGTAAAATTTGCGTCCGGTCTTTTTTATTTTAAAAATATGGTCCTTTATGTGACAAGAGGACTCGGAGAAGGAAAATATTCACCGTTCAGGTTTTACTGCCCGCCTGAAGCAAGTCTGGTAAAGATATATAAAGTCAATTAAAAGATATAAGGCCGATTAGGGAGTACTATTTGGAAAGGGCAGGCTGCCGGTGAAGGAAAGTTATAATAATATTTAAAAACTCTCCGCAGTTATATATAATATTTAACGGCAGTAAAATTAATATAATATATTTATTAATGTAACAGATAAAAAATTTTTAAACTTAATTGTTACAGGCAGGTATTATAAGAAAGCGAGTGATTATGCCAGATTTAAAAGCCGGCTGTCCGGGACAGAATACCGCATATTTAAAGAATTTCGAAACAAATATTGTACCATGCCCCAGATGCGCCCATGAGGTAGAATTTTTTTCTGATGAGAAAAAAGTAAAGTGTCCGGAGTGCCATACAAACGTATTTAAGGTTGATGCGGAGATAATAGAATATACAGGCGGTAAACTGATTTTCAGCGGAGAGGATAAGAACTGCCTTGATTGGTGCGGCGGGTGCCTTAATAAAGAGGACTATGAGGATATAAAGGAAAATAAAAAAAAGATTGAAAAGAAAAAGACTGATTTCAAAAAATTAATCAATTCAATTGATAAAGATGATGAAGAAGTGATTTATTTCTTTATAGAAGCCTTCCGCAAGAGCATCAATAATCCAAAATTAATTGATGAAAAAACATTGAATATCCTCCAAAAGAAAAACCCGGGCCTCTTCGTAAGAGTGAGAAATTATTATTTAAATTTTATCAACGGATAGATTAACTTAATAAGTCATTAAATTAATTCCTGCTCTACCTTTAAGATTTATAATAATATATTATTATCTTTATGAATGATGAATACGGACAGTCAAATAATAGAGGGAGAGGGCCCAGCCCTATTCTAAAGTTTACCCTGATTCTAATACTTCTGATTGCGGTGGGTTTTTTCGTATTTTACAGCATTGATAATCCTGGTTTTTTAAAAGAAAAATTTTCTTTGCTTCGCGGAGGCGATAAAAATGGCGGACAGATACCGGCCGTACCGGAAGACAGCAAGGTTCAGCCAATTGACGAAAACGAAGAATCCTTAACAGTCATTGATCAGGGTGAAAGCGGAACGGAAAGTGAGGAAGAAAATATTACTTTAAGCGGGGCCGCTTCCGGTGATGAGAGTAATGATACCGGTAATAATGATAATGATAAAGATGACGGCAATACAGTAAAGAGCCTGTCTTTCTGGCAGAAAATAATAAATTTTCTTACCGGGCGGAGAAACAAAGAGGAAGAAGAAAATGCTTACCCTTCAAGGCTTGCAATTAATTTCTACTTTTCAGGCCTTGGCGAGGAGAAAAAGCTGGTTTCTGAAGAAAGGACAATAAATGCAGGCAGTCCGGATATTGCTGTGCAGAATGCAATTAATGAACTGCTTGAGGGCCCCGAAAAACCGCACTATTTCCCGGTAATACCGGCCGGAACAGAGCTGCTTGGTGCAGAGGTAAACGAGAATATAGCGAAAATTGATTTTTCCCAGGAATTTCTTGAAAACAGTCTTGATACAAGAATACTGGATGAATATATTATTTATTCCATAGTAAATACGCTGACCGAAATCCCTCAAATAGAGGGGGTCATCTTTTACATAGAAGGTGTAAGGATCAGGATGTACGGTAATGTGGACCTTACCATCCCGTCTATAAGAAATAAGGAATTTCTGGAAGAGGAATGATGTATTACAATAATAATAAACATAAAAATATGAAAGTGCTTAATATAGTTCCCACACCCTTTTTTGCTGACAGGGGCTGCCATATGAGAATACTGGGGGAGATGAAAGCGCTGGCAAATCATGGATATAAAAACATCATCGTAACTTACCATAACGGCCGCGACCTGGAAGGCCTGGATATTAGAAGAATAATAAATATTCCCTGGTATAAGAAACTGGAAGCGGGCCCTTCAATACACAAGTTTTATATTGATATCCTCCTATTTTTCAAAGCGGCGGCCGTATATTTTAAAGAGAAACCGGCAATTATATACGGTCATCTTCACGAGGGAGCATTTGTTGGCGGACTTATAAAATACCTTCTAACATTCGGCAGGATTCCCCTCGTTTTTGATGTGCAGGGAAGCCTGACTTCAGAGCTGGATACTTTTAACTGGATAAAGGGGAAGAGAATAATAAAGTGGTTTTTCTATTCACTTGAAAAATTTATCTGCAGGATGCCTGATTTCTTTATATGCAGCTCGGTATCCAACGGAGATATTATAAAAAACAGGTTTAATATACACCCGGATAAGGTAAGGGTTGTAATAGACGGGGTCCATACCGATTTTTTCAACCAGCCCCCTAAAAAGGATCTTAGAAAAGAACTTGGAATACCCGGAGATGCTCCGCTGGTTATTTTTACAGGAGCATTGCTTGCCGCCAAGGGGATATGGAATCTGGTATCGGCTATTCCGGAGGTCTTAAATAAGAGAAAAGACGCCCATTTCTTAATAGTGGGTTATCCTGTGGAAGAGACGGCTGCAAAGGTAAAAGAACTGGGAGTGGAAAAAAATGTCCATTTTACCGGAATGGTAGATTATTTTAAACTTCCCGGTTACCTTCTTATAAGCGACATAGCGGTTGAGCCAAAAGTTGACAGGGCAGGAGAGGCAAGCGGCAAGGTTATAAACTATATGGGCGCGGGGCTTCCGGTAGTATGTTTTGAGGGTAAAAATAACCGGAGATTCCTGGGAGAAAACGGCATTTATGCGGCAGATGACAGGATAGAAAACCTGGCAGATAAAATAATATGGGCAATTGAAAATCCCGGCAAAGCGAAAGAGCTGGGCAGTTTAAGTAAAGAAAGGGTGGAAGAGGTATTTTCCTGGAATAACAGCATAAAGGATACGGTAGAGGCTTTTGAGAGCCTGGTTTCTAAGAAAACGCCCCGGAAGAATAAATCCTGAGGACCTGGATATCCTCGCAATTTTCTGTAGATTTACGATATTATAGATTCGACATAGATCATTTTGCTGTTGTAAATTGATTTGCAGCAGGTTGGTTTAATTTTGCC
>CAYRJH010000020.1:15632-19409 GCA_964424685.1 uncultured Actinomycetota bacterium
CATAGATCATTTTGCTGTTGTAAATTGATTTGCAGCAGGTTGGTTTAATTTTGCCAAAAAAAATTTTTAAACTTCCCTTTTACATGCTGGAGGGTTGTATTGTAAGAAAATATATTTATTGTTATTATAATCCAGAGTTGCATACTTCAGGGTGGCATGCTTTATAAAAAGTATTAAAAATTATAAATTAAAATTACCATTATTATTTGGAGAAATAACAATGAAAGTTTGCGTCATAGGCACAGGGTATGTGGGGCTTGTTACCGGTGTTTGTCTTGCCGAAATCGGTAATACCGTATTATGCGTTGATAAAAATAAGGATAAAATCAATATGCTCCGGAGCGGAAAAGTTCCAATATATGAGGAAGGGCTTGAAGAACTGGTAAAAAAGAATACCCGCAGCGGTAATCTTATATTTAATGAAGACTCTGCTTACGGAATCAGGGAAAGCGATATTGTTTTTATCTGCGTGGGCACACCGCCGTTATCTTCGGGAAAGCCGGATCTTTCGGCTATTGATGAGGTAGCAATGTTAATCGGTAAATCCATAAACGGTTATAAAATTATTTCAAATAAGAGCACTGTCCCGATTGGAACCGCAAAAAGGATAAAAAAAATAATTAAAGAAAATCAGAATGATGCAGGTAACGGTTATGAGTTTGATATAGTGTCCAATCCAGAGTTTTTAAAAGAAGGCGAAGCGGTAAAAGATGCTTTTTTCCCTGAAAGGATTGTAATAGGCTCTGAAAGCAAAAAAGCAATAGAGCTTATAAGTAAACTTTACGAACCCATAATAAAGCAGGATTTTGATTATGCATTAAATAACACGCATAAAAAGGATACAATCCCTGTCCTTATTACTGATTCAACCAGTTCGGAACTTATAAAATATGCCTCAAATGCCTTCCTTGCCTCCAAGATTTCTTTTATAAACGAGGTTGCTAATTTATGCGAAAGAGTCGGCGCCAATATCCTGGATGTAACCCATGGGATGGGGCTGGACAGCAGGATTGGTTCCAGATTCATGAAGGCCGGGATAGGATGGGGGGGTTCCTGTTTCCCAAAAGACGCAAGGGCATTAAGCTACACCGCCGAAGAATACGGCTCACCCGCAAGCATATTAAATGCGGTAATCCAGGTTAATAATCAGCAGAGATTTAAGGTAATACAGAAAGCTGTAAATATGCTGGGGATTATTGAAGATAAGATAATAGGTGTTCTGGGGCTGTCCTTTAAACCGGGCACAGATGATACAAGAGAAGCGCCTTCCGTTGCTATAATCAATAAATTCCTGGAGCTTGGAGCCGAAGTAAGAGTTTATGACCCCATAGTGAAAGAGTATCCGGAAGATATGGACAGGAGCGCCATTATGGTATCCGACCCTTACAGGGCGATAGAGAAAGCGAATTTAATGGTCCTGGTCACGGAATGGGACGAATTCTACAGTCTTGATTTTGAAAAAGTAAAGTCTCTTATGTCCGGCTTAAATATTATAGACGGCAGGAATATATTTGATAAAGAAAAACTCAATAAATCAGGCTTTAATTATACAGGTATAGGATATTAGCTAATTATTTGATTAAATATTAATTTATATATATATATATCAGGAGGATTATTTTGATAGAAGGAGTTAAAGTAAAAAAACTTAAAGTAATACCTGATGAGAGAGGCCGGCTTATGGAGATGCTCCGCTCGGATGATGATCTTTTTGTAAAATTCGGGCAGGCTTATATGACAACAGCATATCCCGGCGTTGTTAAAGGGTGGCATTATCATAAGAAACAAATAGATAATATGGTAGTGGTCAGGGGTATGATGAAAATTGTTTTATATGACAGCAGGAAAGATTCATCCACATATAAAGAAGTAAATGAATTCTTTATGGGAGCGCATAATCCCATATTAATCCAGATTCCAAAATATGTTTATCACGGATTTAAGTGTATCTCGGATTATGAAGCAATATGTATAAATATCCCTTCGGAACCTTATGATTACAGCGAACCTGATGAATATAGGGTAGACCCGCACAGCCCTGAAATACCATACTGCTGGGAAAGAAAAGACGGATAGAGGTGGAGTAATTGGAAGACAGAAATTTTAAAACACTGCTTGTAACCGGTGGAGCTGGTTTTATCGGGAGTAACTTTATCCATTACATTAATAAAAAATATCCGGAATATAAAATCATAAACCTTGATAAATTAACCTATGCAGGAAATCTGGAAAATCTAAGAGACATTGAAAATAAACCCAATTACAAATTTATAAAAGGTGATATAGCCAATAGAAAAATCGTAGATGAAATCTTTAATTCCCGGAAAATTGACGCTGTTATAAATTTTGCCGCTGATACCCATGTGGACCGCTCGATAGAAGATCCGGGTATCTTTATTCAAACCGATATTTACGGGACATATGTTTTACTGGAAGCGGTTAAGAAATATAAATGCAAATTGTTTCTGCAGATAAGTACCGATGAGGTATATGGTTCCATAATAGATGGTTCTTGGAAGGAAGATCATCCATTAATGCCCAACAATCCCTATTCCGCTTCCAAAGCCGGAGCGGAAATGATTGCCAGGTCTTTCTATAAGACTTACGACACGCCGGTTATCATAACCAGAACTTGCAATAATTTCGGTCCCTATCAGTATCCAGAAAAGGTAATCCCGCTTTTTGTTACCAATCTTATAGATAACATAAAGGTCCCGCTTTATGGAGATGGAATGAATGTAAGAGACTGGATCTATGTAGAGGATAACTGCAGCGCGCTGGAGAAGGTTCTTCATAAGGGGAGAATCGGTGAAATCTACAATATCGGCGCCGGAAATGAAAAAACTAATATATGGATCACCAAAAAAATAATAGATTTTTTAGGCAAATCAGTGGATATGATCGAGCCCGTTACAGATAGACTGGGCCATGACCGCCGCTATTCTGTTAACTGTTCAAAAATAAAAAGTGAGCTTGGCTGGAACACCGCATATAAATTTGAAGAGGCGCTTGAAAAGACGGTACACTGGTATATAAATAATGAAGACTGGTGGAGACCCTTAATAAGGCGAAAATATCTTTAATTTGCCAGATCTGCTAAATTAATGAAAAATTTTAAAAAGCAGCCATTTATATAGAGGTAGATATTTTATTTTTTATCTATATTCTTTTTAATGTTTAACTTGATTAAAAGATTCGCCTTTAACAGTTCCTCGTAATCATTGATGTTGATATTATATCCGTTAATAAAATAGCCATAAGCTTTTTCAGTCTTAGCGACATTATTGATTACGGATGTGATATCTTTCTCTTTTCTTACAGGATGAGCCGGTGTATTCCGTATGAATTCAAATATTTCCGGTCTGAACAGGTAAATCCCGCAGCCCCTTATCATATAAGGAGGATCTTCGGGCTTTTCCAGTATCTCAATTATTCTCCCGTCTTTATCCACATTTGCCGAACAGGTTTGTCTTAGAATATTTTTGTCTTCTTCTTTTATGACTGCTTCGACAGCAATTGATTTTGTTCCGAAGAATAAATCAATCATTGGTTCCAGAGAATCGGCAATAATGCATTCATCCCCCAGAATAACAAGAAATGGCTGTCTTTTTGTATATTTTTCAATAAGAAGAATAGCATTTGCCAGTCCATCGAGTTTTTTTTGTTCCAAAAAATGAAGTCTTGGTTTTAAATCCTTTTTTATATTTTTATAGTATTCTTTAATTTTTTCTTTGTGGACGTTGACGATGATATATATATCTTCTATTCCCAGGGATT
>CAYRJH010000021.1:0-8561 GCA_964424685.1 uncultured Actinomycetota bacterium
TCAGGAACACCGTGGGGGATAATTTCTATATTTTCTTCAGGATAATTATATTTTTTTACCAGCTTCTGCAAACTTTCAGGCATCATAACTATTACTTTATCAGCAAATTTTAAAACATCTTTTAAAACCAGGCCATATCCCAGATTTGGATTAACAGGAATTGTATGAGTGGTTATGACCAGAGGTTTCTTCACGAGCTCTATTAACTTAATAATATATTCTCCAAATTCACCGCCATATAATCCAAATTCATGCTCAAGAACAACCATATCCGCCCTGGATCTATTAATATAATCAGCAGCTTTAATATAGGAATCAATCTTGTACTGGTTAATCTTAAATTTAACTTCCGGAGGATAATCTATTTTATCTTCAGGCCTGATTAATGCTACAATCCTTGATTCGCAGTATGGATTTATAAGGTCGATAGCCCTGGTTAAATCTCTTGTATATGTGGCAATTCCACATTTTCTTGGGACATATGATGACACATATATACAATTAATGCCCATACATTTTTCTCTTAAAACTTTCTTGAGCTTATTCAAAATAACACCTCCCCGGGATTCTTTAGAAAAAATATATTTTTCCTAACAACTTTAAATATATACTTATATTTTAAATCAGTAAATTAAAAACAGGTCCAGTAAAAATCAAATTAAAATTTATTAATCAAATAAAATATGTGGAATCGTAAAATATCTTTAAAAATCCGGCGGGAAATCTATTTTCTTACCTGCTATTTTTTTAAGTCTTGCAAATTTATATGCGCTTCTATATTTTCTGGCAACAATTTCCCATGATACGACTTCTTTTAAATATTTTTTTAGATTTTCCGAGAGCTTCTTTCTTAAATCTTCATCGCAGGCCAGTCTTATGACTTTTTCTTTTAGCATCTGCTTATTTGTAAAAAGCAGCCCGCCTTCACTTTCAAGCGTTTGAGCCGTCAATGCTTCCAGAGGAGCTGTGGTTATATAAGGTTTATTTAAAGCAATAATCCTTGCGAGTGTCCCCGACTGTGTCTCATCTACTGTCGGCAGCACTATAAATTTACAGAGTGCCATTACCTTATAATAAATATCCCCTCTCGGAATAAATTCATAATAATGTGCAATTCCTTTTTTCTCTAAGATTTCAAGGCTTTTCTTATAATTATTGAAATCTTCCATATCGGCTTTATCCCTCATGGTACCTGCGGCCAGTAAATCCCAATTCTCGCCTGTCTTTTTTTTTATTTCCTCAATTATTTCTTCCCATACAGAAGTCAATATATCCCATCTTTTATTTGATTGAATCCAGCCCACCAGGCCCACTATATTATTACTTAAATACTTGAATTTATCTAAACCAAGTTCCTTCCTTAAATCTTGAATTCCTTTTTCGCTCCAGCTTCTGTCCACTCTTGCCCCGTGAGGGACAATCATTATGTTGCCGGGCATTTTCCATCCTCTGTGGGTGAACGTCCAGTTCAATCTCCACTTCTGGTAATCACTCTTAAATAAAACCACATCAGATTCTTCACACAGCTGATAAATAAAATTTTCTTCAAATTCCTTTAAACGGCCATGAACCGTATGCGGTTCCACCACGATAGGAAACTCATTAATAGAGCCCAGGAATTCTATAAATCCCTGATTTCTATCTCCAATTCCTCTATTATCTATGTGTTCATAGAGGCCGTACTCATGCTCTATATGCACTGCATAGGGTGATAATTTTTTTATCTTTTTTGCCACTGGCTTCCACCAGAAGCGGTGAGATGTATCTATTATCGGGAAAACCCCATCCCCTGAACCATCTGTGTGACTTATAACCAGAATTTCTCTTTCCGGATATTCCTTCTGGATAAATTCCCGGGCTTCTTCACAAAATGTGGCAATCCCGCATAACCTGGGATAATAACTTGAAATCAGGACTATTGGTTTACCTCTTGCCATAAGATTATCATCTCTCTTCCGATTACTTTATTTAAAAAATTATTTTAGTTTTATTGATTTTAAATTAATTCATTTGCCTTCTGCCCATAATAGATATAAAATTTTCTCCTGTCAATTATTACCCTGTATAATCGGACCAATAATTTTTCCATGCAACCCAGCATCCGGTAATGATTCTTTAACCTTTCTAATTCATTATTTTATGTTAGAATTAAGTTTAAATAAAAATAAAAATTCATTACCCTCAAGTTATTACATAAGGGAGGTTTATTATGCCATTACCATGGTGGGCATGGGTATTAATTGCTATCGCAGCTATTGCCATATTGTTACCTATAAAAATAAAAGTGGGAAAAATGATATTTAAAAGAAAAAAACCGCAAGACGAAGAATCAAAAGAAGACTTCTAAATTGTTTTTTCCTTAAGCGTCATAATATTTAAATTCTTCATTTCCCTGTATATCCAGATTATAGTCACTGCTATTGAAAGGAAATCTGCAACCGGAACAGCCAGCCACACCCCATTTAATCCAAAAATCAAAGGTAATAGCAAAGCAGCCGGAACTAAGAAAAGAACCTGCCTGGATATGGTTAAAATAAGGGCAGGAGTTGCTTTCCCAATAGCCTGGAATAGCCCTCCTCCCAGTATCTGAACCCCGACCAGAGGGAGAAATATTATCACTATTCTTAAAATATTAATACCTTTGTTTATCAGGTCGGCATCATGGCTGAAAAGGCTTATTATAGCCCTCGGAAAAATCATCATAACTAAAAACCCGGTTCCGGCAATAATGATTGACCATATGACAGCTATACCCAGCACTTTTTTAACTCTGGGATAAAGCTTCGCGCCATAATTGAAACCAACAATAGTGGAAAATCCCTGGGTTATACCGATAAGGGGCATCTGTATCAGACTTAACATCCTCAAGCCTATTCCCATTATGGCAATATATAGATCGCTTCCGTAAAAAAGCAGCAGTTTGTTAAAAACAAGAGTTATTATGCTTGCCATTGAAGCTCTTATAAATGAAGGAAAACCTATAACAAGGATTTCCTTCATGATAGAAAATTTTATTTTAGATATTGAAAGTCTCAACTTAAAAATACTCTTACCAAAAAGAATATAAAATATAACATAAATAGAACTTATGACCTGACTGATAACAGTAGCAATAGCGGCACCTTTTATACCCAGGCCCATTGTAAAAATAAATATAGGATCAAGAATAATATTTATTACAGCTCCTACTGACATAACATACATGGAAGCTCTGGGATTTCCTTCGGCTCTTATAAGGTTATTGCTGCAGACAGAAAATGAGAAAAAGATAAAACCGGCCATTACTATATTCGCATACTCTCTGGCATATGGAAGCACCCGGTCAGATGCTCCCAAAAAAACCAGAAACTTATTCATAAATAAATAGAGAATAGCCGTAAAAAAGACACTGAAAAAAATATTGAGTACTAATGAGTTCTCAAAAATATCCTGTGCGATATCTTTTCTATTTCTTCCAAGTGCTCTTGAAATAATAGAAGCGCTCCCCACACCTATCATAGTCCCGATGCCCAGCATGAAAAGCTGTATTGGCAATACTATTGAGAGTGCTGCAATTGCAATTGAGCCCACACCTCTGCCTACAAATATGGTATCTACAATATTATATAAAGCAGCTGCTGCCATTCCAATAATAGCAGGCGCCGAAAACTTAAAAAGCAGGCTGGTTATATTTCCATTTAAAAGCAGCTCTCTTTTAGATTTCATTCCTTTAAAACAATATAATCTAGATAAAATCTACAAACGCAATATTTTATGATTTTACTGGTTCAAGATATTCCTGAAAAACTGGTTTTTTTCAACTTCATTATAACCTACAGCACTTGATTTTCCGAACCACTGGGGCCACGAATTAAAGGTCGTTATGGTAATATCTTCTCTATTCATCGAAAGAATTACCGGAAGTATTTGTGCGGCCTGGCTTACTGATATATTGGTCTGGATATACTGTCCCATTGTATTTAAAAAATTAGCTAAATTTCCGGAATTTACCATGGATCTTTTCTGCAGGAGTAAATCTGCTATAAGCATTCCAGATTGCCTTTCCCTGGAATAGGCCCCTCCGCCGTAAAGAGATCTTCCATGCCTTGCCCTTGATAAAGCAAGTGCCTGTGTACCATTTATCTGGTGTGCTCCCGGAGTTAAATAGCATCCTGAAAATGAATCTGCTATGTTTTCTTCGACAGTAGTATTTACCCCGCCAAAATAATCAATAAGCGGAACAAATCCATCAAAATCGGTTATCAGATAAAAATCAATCTTTGCTCCCGTAAACTGCTCAAATTTACTTACGGCAAGATCATTGCCTCCTGTAGCATGATAACCGTTAATTTTACGTCCCCCATACCAGGTATCACGCGGTATGGTAACAAGATAGGCCTTACGGGTATCAAGATTTAAGTGTACAAATATATTAATATCGGTTCTGCCGCTTATTCTGCCTCCCGGTCTATCAGAGGCGCTATCGTCTCCCCATATCATAAAATTAACTTTTCTTCCTTCATTAAAACCTGCTGCAACCCCTGAATTATAACCTAAACTGGTTGAGGTTGAAGAAGTCTGCGCCTGTGTCTGTATCGACGCCCCGGCATAAGGTATAATCCCATAACTATTGCAGAGTTCGGCAAACTCCTGTGATTTAAGGAATCCATCCAGGACCGTTCTCCTGCTCACTCCTCCGTTCAACTTTCCAAGCCATGTATTATAACCGTCTGAATCAGGTTCCCGGTTAAAAAATGCCCTGTATAGTATTTTTACAAATTCTTCATTTGAATCATTCCGGCTTGAAAACTCTTCACTAAAAACAAAGCCCTCTGCAACATCTGCTCCCGTCTTAGAGCCATTTAAAAGACGGCCTACCCACTCATTTAGCCCTTCGGTATCAGGCTGTCTTCCCAGACACTGGACATAGAAACGGGAGACAAAGCTCTGTACCTGTTCTGCAGAACCGCCGTTAAGAGTACCGGGAAAAAGAGTTATAACAAAAATTCCTACCAGAACCATAACCAGAATACACCTGAGACTGGAAAATATTTTTCTTGCCATTGCCCACTCCTTATAAAAATGATTTACATTAATTCCATACCAAGCTTTAAATAAAATGTCCCACCATTATACAATTATTTTTAAAAGGTTTGAAACATTAAATAAATTTTTTTAAAAGGACCTCTTCTACCTTATTCATCCCCAGTCTGGTTAAGGCAAAGTCATATTTAACGGGATCATTTTTATCAAATTTTTTTAAAGCGCCGGTTATTTCTACTGCGGTTTTAATATCCGCCTGTTTCCTTTTTGTAAACCCAAGTTTCACTGAAATCCTGTATATGTGGGTATCCAGTGGGATAATTAGCCTGGATTCCGGAATACCAACCCAGCCTCCCGGGTCCACATTATCCCTGCGCACCATCCAGCGCAGATAAAGGTTTAATCTTTTAAATGCACTTCCGCCCAGCGGAGAAGGCATAAGGCTATTGCATTTAATTTCTGCAAAAGCATTAAGTTTTTTAGCAAAATCCAATGCAGCAGGAAGAACCGTTTCATCGCTATTTTTTTCCGTAGTTTTCCCCGGGATTTCATCTTTAGTCTTTAAATCCTCCAGAAAACAGTTGTTTAAAGAACCATATTTTTGAATAGCATTTTTTATACCTTTAAGAAGGCAGCATAACTCACTGCCGGTGGTAAACCTGTGCTTAAAATCTTTGAATTGATTATAAAGTGAAACGGGAGATGATTCTTTTATAAAAAGATAGGGACCCGGTGTCATCTTTCCCAGTATGAGTGACACACTCTTTAGTATTTGTGCCACCCTTCCATACGCCAGTGAGGAGGCAATAAGACCTGCAATTTCACGGTCCTTTATATTCTCATAATTATATAAAAATTCTAAAGGATCGGGGTGAACAAAATTTCTATTATTATACTCCAGATATAATTTATCCAGCTCTTCTTTGAGTCCCATCGGTTTAGTACCGGATCAATCTCTTTCTTTTTATTTTTATTTTTTTTAAAGTTTCTTCTTGCTCAACGACTGCCCCGGTTTTCCTCAATTATTTGCGGCAAAAATTTCTCTGTGCCTGCTGCTTATTTTTTCGGCCAGTTCATCAAGCGCCTTAAAATCAGGTTCTTTGGGATATCCTTTTATAATCACCGGCTCCAAAACTTCTGCTTTTAAAGTGGATAAGATATCTGAAATTATCTCAACAGTTTTTCCGCCCCATCCATATGAGCCTATAATTGAAACAAACCTTAATTTGGGCCTCAATGCTTTAACAAGATAAGCCGCGTAAACTACATTCGGATGAGGACCTGCATGTACTGTCGGAGTTGCAATCACCGCCGTAGCAGCGTCAACCAGAGCCATCGCAAGTTCACCTATATCAGATTCGGTAAGATGAAAAACCTTAACCGTGATTCCTTTCCCGGAAAGGGCCTCCTTAAAATATTCGACCATTTTCCCGGTACTGCCGTGCATGGATACATAGGGTATTATAACTTCATTTTTAACGTTATCAGATGACCAGTCTTTATAGGCATTCAAGATAAAATCAATATTATTGTAAATCGGCCCATGGCTCGGAGCAATAATCTCTATATCAAGGTCCTGGATTTTTTCAAGATTTTTTATTATATTGCTCCTGAAAGGCATCATAATTTCTGCATAATAACGTTTTGCAGCGTTATATATTTTCTTCTCGTCTATTACAAACAGTTCATTGGTTGCGTAATGGGAGCCAAAAAAATCACAGCTGAAAATTACTCTATCTTCCTTAAGGTATGTAGACATTGTTTCGGGCCAGTGGACCCAGGGGGTAAAAATAAACTGTAACGTTTTATCCCCCAGGGAAATTATATCCCCGTCACCAACAATCATAAATTTTTCTTCCGGTATCAAAAGTAAGTCAATAAGCATCGATTTACACTTCTCATTGGTGATTATTTTAGCTTCGGGATAAGCTTTAATCAGCTCAGGCAGAGAACCTGAATGGTCCTGTTCTGCGTGATGCGATATAATATAATCTATTCCGCTTAAATCCAGGCTTTTAAGATTATTTGCCAGAATATCATACATCGGAGGGTCCACGGTATCAAGCAGGGCGGTTTTTTCCGAACCTTTGATTAAATAAGAATTATACGAAGTCCCATCAGGAAGAGGTATCAGTTCATCGAACAATCTCCTGTCCCAGTCTACTACTCCCACAGAATAAATATTTTCCTTAATTTTTTGTATACTCATTTAAATCAATCCTTTTCTTTCATTATTATATATAAATATGGCCCAACCCTTCATAACGAGTAAGAGCAGCACATATATTAATTGTATGGATTTTTGTTTTAAACTTATTAGTTTTAACTCTTCCACAACCCGTGAATATTACAGTATTCTCTTGCAGTTACATTATCAGCTTTTATGCAAAATTCAGCTTCAGGCTCATCTCCCGGATTTAAAAATTTTCTATAAGCCATTCCATCTACGATTACTTCAATCCACTCAATATAATGCTCTTCTATCATTGGATGGGCAACACTACCAACCTTAACTTTAAATCCATTTTCAGTTTTTTCAATAACAGGCACATGTTTTTCAAGGGCAGCATCAATTGTGTTTTCTTTATATAACTTCATGGGTTCACCGCAGCAAACCAGCTCCCCTTTACCCGTGTGAAGAACCTCAACAATATTACCGCAGATCTCACATTTATAAATTTGCAGTTTTTCCGTCATTTCAACCTCCTTTATAATTAAAATGCCTTCTATTATCTTAATCCCATTACCGTAAATTTATATTATTATTTTATTATATTATCTTATGCAGTTAGTGTAAATTTAAAAAGCATACGCAGCTATTGAATCCAATAAGTTTTTAAGGGCCTTAAATCAATCTTAGGTGCCTTTCTATTACCGGTGCCATGCCCTGTAATCTTTATTAGCCTGTAGAAATTATTTTACGTTCAGGCTTTACTTTCATTATACTTTCTACGGTTTATAGAGTTTAGAGCTTTCTTAACTAAAAAAGAAACAAGGAATAATAACACTAAAAAAATGATTATAGTTGCCCCTGAAGCAAGATTTAGAAGATATGAAATAAGCAAACCAGCCACAGTCGAAATAATCCCCACAATAATCGAACCAAACATTAATTTTTTTATACTGTAAGTGAACTGCCTGCATATCGACGATGGGATCGTAAGCAGTGCAATAACAAGAATAATGCCAACGACTCTGATAAGGATAACAACACTTAAAGCCACCATGCAGAGAATCGCAAGATTTAAAATCCTTGTTGGGATACCTACCACCGTTGAAAATT
Organism: uncultured Actinomycetota bacterium; assembly: GCA_964424685.1. Classification (GTDB taxonomy): domain Bacteria; phylum Actinomycetota; class Humimicrobiia; order Humimicrobiales; family Humimicrobiaceae; genus JAQVEM01. The sequence continues at coordinate 8,306 of CAYRJH010000021.1, forward strand.
CTTCATCAAAGGATATTGAAAAAAATTCTTTAAAAAATAAAGCAACAATCAAGATTATCGTCAAATCCAGTATAACCATGATATATAAATCAGACACAGGAATTGTCAGGATATTCCCAAAAAGGTAACTAAAAAGGTCCGGTGCATAGCCCGGTGTAAGGTTAATAAAAATAATGCCCAGCGCCATCCCGGCTGCCCAGATTATTCCGATAGCCGTATCCTCGCTTAATTTACTTCTTTTACTCATAAATCCAAT
>CAYRJH010000021.1:8661-13017 GCA_964424685.1 uncultured Actinomycetota bacterium
TTATTCCGATAGCCGTATCCTCGCTTAATTTACTTCTTTTACTCATAAATCCAATAGCAAGCGCAGAAAGCAGGCTGAAAGGAACAGCAGTAATAATGGGATTTACCCCCAGAAGATAACCCAGTCCTATGCCTCCGAAGGCCGCATGAGAAATACCCCCGCTTAAAAATACAATTTTTTTTATCACTACATAAGTCCCCACAATGCCACAGGCTATATTAACCAGAATAGCGGCCATTAAAGCGTTCCTCATGAATTCATATTGTAATATTTCCATTACTTCTTATGCCTCCCCAGTACCCTGTGCGGTATTCCATGAGCCAGTATTTCAACCGGACAGTTATATGCCTCTTCAAGCCTGCCTAGACTGCCCTCTCTGGGCCCGTGATAGTAAAGTTTCCGGTTAAGGCATAAAACCATATCAATATATACTGATATGGCACCAATATCGTGAGTTACAAAAATTATCGCCATTTTCTTGTTTAATTCCCGGAACAGTTCATAAATCGACTTCTGGCTTACAGGATCTACGCTGCTCATCGGCTCGTCAAGCAAAAGCAATTCCGGCTCTCTTACAATGGCCCGCGCTATAAGCACCCTCTGCAGCTGACCGCCTGAAAGCATGCTTATATGACGGTTCTTATATTCAAGCATCCCTACCATTGAAAGAGCATCCAGTACAGCTTTTTCATCACTCTCTTTATATCTTTTTAACAGGCCGTGATACCTTCCCATAATAACCGTATCAAATACATTGACGGGAAAATTCAAATCAAAAAAGAGGCTCTGCGGCAGGTAACCTATCAATCTTCTGCCTTCTTCGGGCTCACTGCCAAAAACCCTTACAGTCCCTCTTTCCGGCTTCAGCAGTCCCATAATAATTTTAAGAACAGTTGTTTTCCCTCCGCCGTTAGGGCCAATCAATGCAATAAAATCATTATGCCTGACCGAAAAGCTTACATCTTCCAGTATTGCGCTGTCTCTATAGGAGAAAAATACATTTTTAAAATCCAGGATAGTTTTATCTTCCATTTTAATAAATAAATAAAATAACTAATTTTTCCACAGCTTTTTTACTCCATAGCTTCTGAAAAAGCCTTTGCAGTTTTTCTCATATTTTCTATATAATCCTTTTCCAGCGGACTTAGAAGGACAATTGAACCTCCTATCTCACTGGCCAGGGTTTCCGCGCTTTTAATGCTGAATTCAGGAGAAGCAAAAATTATTTTTATATCATATTTTAAAGCCTCGTCTATTAGATTTTTCATATGCCCGGCCGTTGGTTCTTTCCCTTCTTCTTCAATGGGTATCTGCCTGATGCCATAATCTGAAGCAAAATAAGTCCAGTTAGGATGAAAAACCATCATTATTTTATTTTTTTTACCCTCAAACATCTGCGATATTTCCTCATCCAGCTTATCTAATTCTACTATGAAATCCTCAAGATTCTCTTTGTAATACTCCAGATTCCCAGGATCTATATCGGCCAGGCCTTCATAGATATTTTCAGACATTATTTCTACATTTTCAGTTGAAAGCCAGATATGGGGGTCTATCCCCCTGTAATCATCTCCAGTTTCACTGATTTCGTAATATTCGTAATAGACAAAAGGTTCACCGTATTTGCCGCCTGATGCAATAAATCTTACTCCCTCTGCACAGTTAACCACAAGCATTTCCTTATTTAACTTTATAATCTTATCCATCCACTCCCGTTCAAACTCAATCCCTGAACCAACTTTTATATACATTCCGGCTTTACTTATATCTTCCAGCTGCCCGGGTGTAAGTTCATACGTATGGGGACTTGCACCCGGAGGAATCATTACTGTGACAATTACCCTATCGCCTCCAACCTTTTCCACAAATTCAGCCTGCGGCAGTATACTCGCTATTACCCTGATTTTTCCATCCGCAGAATCCTTATTTACATTTCTATCACAGCTTATAAAAATAATTAATAAAAAAGTAATTACTATTATGTAAATTGATGTTATTAAAATCCGTTTCACTTTTTTAGTTCAATCCTTAAAGTTAAAAATATTACTGGTTTTAGATTAGAAATCAATTTTATCTGAACTTGAAGAGTTTTATACTTCGATATAACTTATAAAAACTTATGGTCATTTAATAATACAAATAAAGCTATCCGTAAAAATTATACAAAAGAATCATAAAGCTTTAGAGTTTTCCCTTTTTAATTGCTTTATGTCTTTTCTTTTAGTTCAACTTTTCCCGGCACATCACAAACTTCTCCACAAGAACCGGATTAAACTGCGTACCTGAACACCTTATGAGCTCTTCCTGCGCTTCTTCTTCGGAAATTGCTGCCTTATAATGCCTGCCAAAAGTCATAACATCATAAGCATCCACAATAGAAGCAATACTTGCATTAACAGGTATCTCGCGGCCTTTTAACCCCTGGGGGTAACCTGAACCATCCCACCACTCATGATGAGCCAGAATATCATCTGCAATAGACGCAATTTGCGGAGTTGATTCTGCAATCTTATAGCCTATCTCGGGATGTCTTTTTATAACCTTCCATTCCCTGGAAGTCAGTCTTCCCTTTTTCAATAATATCTTATCAGGTATACCTACTTTGCCAATATCATGAAGAGCGGAAAGCAATTCCAGTTCATCGAGCTTATTTTGAGGCAAGTTAATAGCATTCCCAAGCTGCAGAGCCAGCCCTTTAAGGCGTTCCGCATGTTCTTTAGTCTCACGATTCTTCTCCCATAATATTCTCTCCAGCGATAAAATAATAGAATTGTATACGCTTTTCCGTCTGAGAAGCTTGTTCTTGTACATATTGTTTTCCGCTTCTTTTACGACATCCCTTAAATCCTGATTTTGGTTTTCCCTTGTTGAAACACCGATAGATATATTTAAGGGTATTTTCTGATCTTTTGTTTTAGAGCAGATACTCTTTATTTTACCCAATACTTCCATCGTATCTTTTTCCGTTGATCTAGGCAGAAGTATAAAAAATTCATCTTCACCCCACCTGGCAATAATATCTTCTTCGCGGGAGCAGTATTTCAATATTTTTGCCACTCTTCTTAATAACCTGTCTCCTTCATTATAGCCAAAGGCATCATTTACCAATTTAAGCCCGTTCAAGTCACAGATTATAAAGTTTAACGGGAAATCTCTATCCTTATAAATATTGATCATTACTTTCTCAAAATATGCTCTATTGTAAAGCTCTGTCAGCTTATCATGAAAGCTAAGATATCTGATTCTTCTCTCGGCTTTTTTTCTCTCATTTATATTATTAAAAATCTCAATTCTTGCTTCACTTCCATTGTAAATAACCGGGCTGCCTGATACCTCAACAAAAAGTTTACTTCCCGTACTTCTGATTCCTGCAACCTCGTAAGAACTCTTATAACCGGTCCTGATTTTATCCATTACCGTTTCCTGATACTCGGGGGCAATAAATTCTATTAAATCTTTACCGACAACATCCGGATAGCTGCAGCCAAACATAACATTGAAGGCATCATTCACATCCAGGATTTTTCCATTATTGTGAATAATAATTCCTTCCATTGCAGATTTAAATAAAGTATCAAATTTATTTTTACTTTCACGGTATCCATTTTCAAGTTTGTTCTTCTCAGTAATATCTTTTATAATTACCTTAAAACCAATAATCCTATTATCGTTATTTTTTAAAGGACCGAAGTAAACTTCTCCAAAAAGAACATCCCCATTTTTCCGGTGCTGGGTAATCTCGAATGCTTTTACCTCTTTCCCCTCAATAATTGCTTTAAATACCTCAAGGTATTTTGGAATATCTTTGGTGCTGATATTTACACGTCTTGTGAAATACTTGCCTACCAGTTCTTTCCTTGAATAGCCCGAAAACTCCAGTACAGTATCGTTGCACTCTGTTATTATTCCCCTGCTGTCTATTATAATAATACCCACGGAACCAGTCTCAAGCAGGCTCTTATATTTTCCTTCAGTTTCTTTCAATAATACTTTAAAATTTATGGACTGCTTTTCATATTCTTTTAAATCAATAACTTTCTGGTTCATTTCTACCAGTTTATTTATAAGCTGCTCTTTTGTTATCTTTTCAAAATCCATTTTTTAAAAATCTTAATTTTGCCATTAAATTTCTAATATGACCTAAAAAAAATCAGAAGTGGAACTTCACCTCTGACTTTTTAAAGTCTTAAATTTTTTTGCTTTAATATGTATAAATTTTCTGTTAAAAAATAATAAACTCTCATTTATACAAGACTTTTCTTTCCTACCTGAGACCTATTTAATATATAATTATATATTATCGGTCTCTCTCCCTTTAAATTCAATTGTATTATCTTTTTCTGAGATCAGATTTTT
>CAYRJH010000021.1:13117-19015 GCA_964424685.1 uncultured Actinomycetota bacterium
TCATCTTCTTCGTTTTCTTCATCTTCTTCCATATTGTTAATATCCCCGCCTATTTCCATATCATTATCAAAATCATTCTCCGTAACCCCGTCGCCTTCCTGTAAATTTTCTTCATCTATTTTCTTTAAGAATAATTTAAATTCCTCTGAAATTATTCTTTTTATCCTGCTCTTAAACTCGTCATACTTATACTGCAGATAATTTATATCTTCCTCAAGTTCCTGTTTTTTTCTTAACAATTCTTTATACAACTTCTCCAGGTGTATTTTATTTTCTTCAAGTTCATTTCCTGCCTTATATTCATTTCTAATCTCATCATCTTCACCATCTATTCTTTTCGTCTCTGCTGCCATCCCCGGTTCATCTTTAGTGTTGTCTACAGTTGCATCATCCGCTCTGCCCAGGCTATCAAGAAATTTTTCCATATCCTCTTCTCTTATTCTTATAGTCTTTTCTATCTGCACGGCATGAAGCTTCTGGAGTGTAATCATATTCATTATTTCATGCTCACTTATGCCAAGTATATCGGTAGCTTCTTCAATAGTATAAAATTTATCGCTTCTATTCATATTGTTTTTCTTGTCACTGATTATAAATTTTTAAAAATATTTCTCATAATTATAACATAATAAATTAATTAAAATAATCGTACTTTTTGCTTTATTTTTAGATCATGGCTGTTTGTTACAAGTATATAATGGTTATTTATTAAAATAACCATTAGAATAACTATTAAGTAAATTTAAATTTTAATAAAACCATATCTTCTAAAAATGAACCAGCAGATAATAATGCCATTACTGTTAACTTCAATTGCAGGCCTTTCCACAACAATAGGAAGTATAATAGGTCTTGCTTTTAAAAGAGAAAATCCAAAATTCATGAGCTCGGTTCTTGGCTTTACAGCAGGAGTTATGATAGGGATTTCTTTTTTCGAGCTTCTTCCTTCCGGAATTAAAGAACTGGGGCTTGCAAGAGCAAGTGCAGCTTTTATTGCCGGTTTTATTCTTATATTTTTAATTGATACCCTTATACCCCATGAATATATCGGGCAAAAAGAAAAAATAAATGATAAAACAAATGCCAGGCTTCTACGGACCGGCCTATTTATTGCTCTCGGGATAGCAATCCATAATTTTCCTGAAGGAATGGCGGTTTTTTACAGCTCAATGGTAGATACAAAGATAGGCATACCAATAGCTATTGCCATTGCTATCCATAACATACCGGAAGGTATTGCTGTATCCATGCCGGTATATGCGGCAACCGGAAGCAAAAGAAAGGCTTTCATGTGGTCATTCTTATCCGGTATAGTGGAACCAATCGGTGCGCTGATTACTGCTCTGATATTCCTCCCTTTTCTAAACCCTCAAATTCTGGGTTACCTGCTATCGGGTATTGCAGGGCTTATGGTCTTTATATCTATTGACGAGCTGCTGCCGGTATCCAAATCATACGGATATATTCATCTTCCCATAGTGAGCTTTATAGCCGGAATGATTGTAATTATTTTAAGTCTGGTACTGTTAAACTAAGGCAGTTATCTTTTTAATTGATTATTACAAGTTAGATTTTAAAAGTCACTTCTTGACAAAGCACCTTAAATTGATATTATTGAATATAAAGATTTATATACACAAATTAACATATACACAAAAGGTAGAACTATTAAGGATTGGGGTAAGAGATGGTAAATGAAAATTCAAATAAGATTATTTACTTTGCTATTATTATAGGCGTATGCCTGATAATCAGCGCTTTAATTGCTTCTTTTACTTTTTACATGGTAAGATCGCCCGTGGATACCCTTTCGGTAACCGGTTCAGTAAGACAGAACGTTACCTCGGATATAGCTATTTGGACTTCCAATTTTACAAGGACAGTTCCTGCTGAAAACTTAAAAGAAGGATATCAGATGATGCAGAACGACCAGAAACTGGTACTGGACTTTTTTGAGGATAATGGATTTAGCGGAAATGACTTAAATATTTCACCTGTATTTATGGAACAGCTTTATATGTATGATCCGAATGCCCCAAAGGAAAACCTTTTAAGACAAACAGTTAGAATTCAATCAAACGATGTTGATAAGATCACCAGCATGGCTAATGGCACCCAGACACTTATAAATCAGGGAGTTATATTCTCTATACAGTCCCTTGAATATTATTACTCCAAACTCCCGGAACTCAGAATTGAATTGATCCCTGATGCAATAAATGATGCCAAATTAAGGGCTCAAAAGATTGCGGAGGGCAGCGGTAAAAAGATAAGTACCATAAAGTCTGCAAATCTTGGAGTGGTACAGGTGCTCCCCGTCAATTCTACCGAAGTTTCGGATTGGGGAACTTATGATACAAGCACAATCGAAAAAGATGTAATGATACCTGTTACTGTAATATTTACATTGAAATAAAAATAAAACCGGCATAAAGAGACAATTGCCGGGTCTAAAAAATTTTATAACTTATATTATTTTGGTCTTATTCAAATGCCGGACATATGGATAACCCCCATATTCCGGGACCAGTATGGGCACTCATTACTGTGGTTACTTCAGCTAATACTAATTCATCTATTTCAATTTTCTTATCACTTCTTATTATTTTTTCCAGCTCCAGGGCAGGGCCTATATCCTCACCGTAAAAAATGCCTATCTTTTTACGCGTAACGGGAAAAGAAGCTTTCTTAACCTGCCAGTAGAGCTCGATTAAGGAATTTCTCTTATTCCTGACAAACTTAATTAATTTTACTTTTCCATCACTTCCCAGAGTAATGATTGGTTTAAATCTTATAGATATTGACAAAAATTTTCCTAAAAAGGGCGCCCTGCCTCCCACAAATAAATACTTGAAATTTTCAATAGTTGCAAAGAGCTTATTATTCTTAATAAAATACTCAATAATTTTTTCAATTTTTTCTTCACTTTCACCTTTTTTCACCGCTCTTGCTGCTTCAAGGGCAATAAATCCCAAACCAATGGCAGCAGTCCTTGAATCAATGACTTTAATTTCCACTTCAGGAAAAAACTTTTTCGCCTGCTCTGCAGAATTGACAGTGGCAGACAGCTTCGAACTCAAGTGAATAGAATAAATTAAATTTTTTTTCTTATTATTAATAAGATTATAATAAGTCTCCGTAAATTCCCCTACCGATGGCGTTGAGGTGTATACCTTTATACCTTCCCTTAGCTTATCAAATACAATTCGACTATCTATTTCCTTTCCATCCTTATAAAATTTACCTTTAAACCCAACATTAAGCGGCACAACGGTTATATCGTTAGCCCTGGCTAATCCGCCGGGGATTCCGGCAGCAGTATCTGTTACTATTGCAATATTTCTCATCGATACCTTTTTTTTAATTTTAAGAAAGTAAATTCTATTTTACACTAAAGAGTTAAAAAATATAACTGGAAATACCGGGAATTATTATAAAATTATTATATTAATTATATTCCATATTGATTTTTTAGAGCAAAGAACTATATACTATTTATAATTTATGGAACATAAAATATCTTTAAAATAATCTGGAGGCACTTCAATGAAAACTTTAATTGTTTATGATTCTGTTTACGGCAATACAGAAAAAATTGCAAATTCCATAGCCAATACAATCGGTGGTGATACCAGGATAATACGTACAGGTGATGTAAATATCTCAGAACTGGAATCAATTGACCTTCTTATCGTTGGCTCTCCTACCTATGGAGGCAGTCCTACGCCGCCGGTCCAGGATTTCTTAAGTAGAATTTCTGAATCTTCTCTTAAAAATACCAGTATAGCAGCATTTGATACCAGATTATCCGGAAAATTTTTTAAAATTTTTGGCAATGCTGCAAATAAAATAGACAAAAGCCTGAAATCAAAGGGTGGTATTTCTATCATGCCGCCCGAAGGGTTTTTTGTAAAAGGAACAAAAGGCTCGCTTGTTGAGGGAGAAGAAGAGCGTGCCGCTGTCTGGGCAAGAGATATTGTCAGCAGCAAAATGTAATATTTATAAGTTTACTATATTCTTTTTGCCAGTGAAGAAGTGAACTCAAGCGCTCTTTTAGCATCCGGCTCTGACATCGGCCCCAGACCACAGGCAGGAGTGATTATAATATTTTTAAGCAGCAAATCCCTGCCGATACCTTTTTCTTCAAAGCTTTCCAGGACTGAAATAAATTTTTTGTAGAGTTCGTCTTCTGAAACCCCTTCCTTATATTCTGAAGTAGGAGTAACTCCAAAAGCAAGAAAACCGTCTTTTTTTAAGAACCCTTTTATTTCTTCAGGATATAATGCCAGTTTATCTCCAAAACTGTATGAATCAAAACTCACGATATCAACTCCCGATTCAAGAATAATTTTCCAGTTAGTATTGCCGCAGCAATGAATACCCAGAAGCAGGTTGTCCTCGCGCTCTCTTATGAAATCAATCATGCTGCCTATAAGAAAAGCCACCCTTTCGTCACTGACCGCTAAATAAGCCGAGCCCAATCCCCACAGGGAAGGCTCATCAAAAAAAAGTACCGGTGTTTTCCCTGTTTTTTTAATTTCCTGTATTTGCCACAGACCTTTCATGGCCAGGCCCAGGGTTATGGCTTCGGCAAATTCTTCATCAAAAATCATGGATTGTTTATCTTTTTTGGTCAAAGGAAGTAAATAAGTAATCGGCCCCGTAACCTGGGCTTTAATAAATGGATTATTTTTACTTCTGCTTTTTTCAAGCAGCGGATAAAAACCTTTTAAATATTCCGGATCTATCCTGAAATGTTCATAACAATTATTTATTATATAATCATAAAATTCGGCCAGGCTTTTCTCCCTGTCCGCCGTCTCATCATAAAAGACTTGCTTCTTTTCATAATCTTCTATCACGCAGGGAAGATTCCCGCTAAACTGCAGAAACATATTTTCCTTCGGGTCCCTTTTTATAAGCTGCGGCACATAAGGAATATCCGGGCAATGCTTTAAAATAAGCTCGCATGCTTCATCAGCGTCTGTAAACGGCACGCTTCCGATTCCGGTAACCCTTAATCTTCTATCAATATTTCCAAGCAGTTCTAATGCTTTATTCTGCATATAATTATCTTTCTTTAAAAGTTTTGTTATTTAAGAAACTTCAGCTTCCGGTAAAATACCGGTTTTTTAAAAATCTAAATACCGGGATGATTTTATGATTATAACATAAATATACCGGGATAATCATACTATCATAATATATTTATATTTTTTTCTCACTATTTATAGCTTAAGCCAATAAAAATATCTATGCTGCATGTGCCAATTAATGATATTATTAAAAAAATTTATAATAAAATTATAATTAACATAAATTAGAATAAGAAAGGAAAATAAAATGAATAAACACAGCGGTTCGGGAATAGCAGGTTCTGCATATTTTATGGCATTTATCGGTGCCGCAGTATATTACATCCAGAATGCTGCCTCTTTTGGTGCAGGAGTGATTGGTTTCCTGAAAGCTTTAGTCTGGCCGGCATTCCTGGTTTATGACCTGCTGCATTTTATACATATGTAGATTTATTATCTGTTAAAATTATTCTTAATATACTGGTACGCTTTTTAAAAGACCTGGTGATTCACCCAGCATTTTTATAATAAGGATACAAATGAAAATTATAATTATCGGCGGAACCGGATTCCTGGGCTACCATGCACTGCTCGAGGCACTAAAGAGGGGGTATCCGGTTACTACCCTTGCAATCGATGATGTGGAACTCGGGGACTGGTATCCCGGGGAGGCAAATATCCGGTATGGTGATGTATTTAAACTTTCAGAGGAAAACCTGCAGGGATGCTTTACCGGCTATGATGCTATGGTGTATGCCGTAGGCCCGGATGATAGGACTACGCCGCCTGCTCCCTCTTATGAGTTTTTTCATAAGAGGCTTGT
>CAYRJH010000022.1:0-12870 GCA_964424685.1 uncultured Actinomycetota bacterium
TTTTATTAGAATATAGAAGGTCTTTATCAAAAGCATGAAGCGGCTGACCGGTTTCAAGCATAACATAATTTGTCAGGTCAACAACTAAATTTACGGGTCTTACGTCGCACAGCAACAATCTGTGCTTTAGCCACAGAGGAGATTGCACATTGGGGACATCTTTAAAAATTTTTGCCGAGTAACGGGGGCAAAGATTATAGTCTTCTACCTTAATAACAAACTTTGAATCAGTATTCAATCTTTTTTTAAAGCTATAATCAGGAATTATAAGTTCAAAGCCAGTTAAAGCACTTATTTCTCTCGCAATTCCTATCATACTGAGGCAATCAGGCCGGTTGGGTGTTATTTCAAGCTCAAAAACAACATCATCCAGGCCGACTGATTTTGAAAAACTTTCCCCTACCCTGCAGCTTTTATCCAGTATCATTATACCTTCTGATTCGGAAGAAAGTCCCAATTCCATCTCAGAACACATCATTCCTCCGGAAACCTGTCCTCTTATTTTGCTTTCTCTTATTGTTATTCCATTTACTACCGCTCCGGGAAGTGCAGTAGCTACGATATCACCGTTTTTAAAATTTCTTGCACCGCATACTATATCAGCAATTTTTGATCCTGTATCAACCCTGCATACAGACAATTTATCGGCAGACGGGTGTGAGGTAAAGTCAATAATCATTCCAATAATTATGTTTTTATATTTACTGCCTGCATTTTCAACCTTCTTAACTTCTGTGCCGCTCATTGTAAGCATACCAGCAATATTTTCAGGATTAATTTTATTTTTGTTATTTTTATCAAAAAATTCTTTTATCCAGTTTAATGTTATCTTCAATTCCTAAACTAACCTTCCGCTAAATAAATAATCAAAATATTTAAAAAAATAATAAAATAATAAATAACTTAAATATATTAGATCACATATATGCCAGGAGTTAAAATTGGCTTATGAATCTTAGGTCACTTTCAAAAAATAACCTTAAATCATCAATTCCGTACTTTAACATACAGATTCTTTCTATACCCACACCGAAAGCAAAGCCATTTACTTCTTCCGCGTCATACCCTACAGATGAATATAGGTTAGGGTCCACCATTCCCGCACCCAGGATTTCCAGCCATCCACTTCCAGAGCACGACCTGCATCCCTTTCCTCTGCATATATTGCAGGATACATCGACTTCAGCGCTTGGCTCTGTAAACGGAAAATAATGCGGTCTGAATCTCACTTTCCTGTCTTTACCAAAAATCTCATGGGCAAATGTCTCAAGTGTCCATTTAAGGTTGCTAAAATTTATGCCTTTATCTACTACAAGCCCTTCTATCTGCGTAAACATCGGTGTATGCGTAACGTCATAATCTCTACGATATGCTTTGCCGGGTACTATTATAAAAATAGGAGGTTTGTTTTTTTCCATATATCTTATCTGGACCGGCGAGGTATGAGTCCTTAATAAAACTTTATCTGATACAAAAAAAGTATCATGTAAAGATCTTGCCGGGTGATCAGCTGGAGTGTTTAATGCTTCAAAATTATAATAATCCGTTTCAACCTCGGGCCCCTCGGCAATATCAAATCCCATGCCTATGAATATCTCTTCTATTTCTTCAATAACTCTGGAAATAATATTCTTCTTCCCGGCTTTTATTTCCCTTCCAGGTAATGATAGGTCAATACTTTCTTCTCTTAACTTTTTTTCATATTCTATACCTTTAAGAAACTTTTCTTTTCCAAGAATATCCTCTTCAATTTTACTTCGGGCAGTATTGGATTTTTTACCGATAACCGGCTTAAGGTGCTGGGGAAAACTACCAATATCTTTTAAAGTCCCGATCAGGAAACTTTTTTTACCTGTGTATTTTGTCCTTATCCTATCAAGCTCTGCCAGATTTTTTACGGTTTTAATTGCCCTGCTGAAATTAATAAGTTCTGTTTTTATTTTATTTTCTATATCATCTATTCTTTTTTCTTTTTCTTCCATAATCTTATGCAAGCTTTTTCTTTACAACCTCGGCTAATTCTTTAAAAGCATTCGGGTCATTTACTGCCATTTCTGACAGCATTTTTCTGTTTATACCAACACTTGCCTTCTTCAGGCCGCAAATAAACTCATTATATGATATTCCGTTTATTCTTGCGGCAGCATTTATCCGTGTAATCCATAATCTTCTGAAGTTTCTCTTATTGTTTTTTCTGTCTCTATACGCATAACTCATTGATTTAAGAAGCTGCTCTTTGGCAATCTTATAGCTTCTGCTTTTAGATCCGTAATATCCTCTTGCCTCTTTTAATACTTTATTATGTTTTTTTCTTTTAACTTGTCCTCTTTTAACTCTGGTCATTTAAATCACACCTTTCTTTATTTACCCAGCAGCCTTCTTACTGTTTTCTTATTGGATGAAGACACTTCCTGCATCTTTCCCAGCCGTCTTTTTCTATCAGCATTTTTTTTTGTTAAAATATGGCTCTTATTTGCTTTAGCTCTAAAAATTTTTCCACTACCAGTAATTTTAAACCTTTTGGCAGCGCCTTTATGTGTCTTAATTTTTGGCATAATAAATATCCTTCTAATTTAAATTTCACAAGATTTTTTTATTTCGAAACCGGCGTTAAAATTGTAATTATATTGTACCCGTCCATTTTGGGCTCCTGCTCCAGTACGCATTTATCTTTTAATTCTTCCAGCAATTTCTCAAGTATACTCATTCCAATTTCCTTATGTACAATTTCCCTTCCCCTGAACATAATTGTTATTTTTACTTTATGGCCGCTATTTAAAAATTTTTCTATTTGTTTTCTTTTTGTATTCAGATCATTTGTGCCTATTTTTGGCCTTATTTTTATTTCTTTTATGATAATCTGCGATTGCTTTTTTTTCTTTAACTTTTCGGAAATTTCCAGTTGATACCTGAATTTCCTATAATCCATTATCTTGCAAACAGGAGGGTCGCTTACAGGCGAGATTTCAACAAGGTCCAACATTTTTTCTCCGGCAATTTTTAAAGCTTCTTTAATTGAAACTACTCCAATCTGTTCGCCATCTTCTGATATTAATCTGACTTCCGGCACCCTGATTTGTTCGTTTAAAAGAATTCTTTTTTTATTGTTAAAAGCACACCTCCCCAAACCTTTTTATAAAAAAAAATAGGCAGACAAATCATCTACCTATTTTAAAATTTAATATAATTAACCAGATTAACAAGCTTATAACACTGCCATCCGGTGAGAAATAGATGATTTCTACTTAATATTTTTATATCTTTTTTATCAATTTATTAATAATTTTGAAATTATACTAATTATTAATTCTTTTGTCCATACCCTATACTGCTGCTTCTATATCCTCTTTGGGTTCAAATTCTTCTTCCCATGCCTTATCTGCAATCTTTTTATAATCATCTGCATACTTATCCAGCGGTTTTGCAAGACAGCCAATTACAGTCTCTGCTCCGTCATGTGTCGGATAAGCACCGGTTTCGGCCACTATCTCCCTTAAAACATGAGGATTATCTATTATGCAGCATGGTCTCAGGTGATTTTTTGTATAAGGCTGCCTTTTCCTGAATCCTTTAAAGAAATCCGAATTTAAAACTTCCATCAGGCTTTTCTCTTTAATATTATCTGCAGCAAAGTGGACAAAAACACACGGCTCAACATCTCCTTTTATAGCAGTCTTTGTGGTGTACAATCTTACTTTTTGCTTTAATTTCATTTTGAACACCCCTTTATAGATTAAGGTGATATGATAGTTATTGCATGCTATATTGAAAATAGAATCTTAAATCTTTTATAATAAATTATAAGAACATTTTTAAAAAAAATAAAGTATCAGGAATTTTGGCTAATAAATTTTTTTCTTATTATTAACAATATTTTTTAATTCCTGCGTAAAATCTTTAAGTTTGATTTCCTTTATATCCCCACCGATTTTCTTCCTTATAGTTATAGTTCCGGTCTTCTCCTCATTTTCACCAAGTATAATCATATAAGGTACCTTCTTGATTTCAGCCTGTTTTATTTTTTTACTCAATGATTCTACCCTGTTGTCTACTTCTACTCTAAAACCATTAGCCTTTAAATAATTATATACTTTCTTTGCATATTGATAATACTTTTCTGAAATGGAAAGTATTATAATCTGTCTGGGTGCAAGCCATGGAGGCAGATTACCGCTGTAGTGCTCCAGAAGTATCCCCATAAATCTTTCAATACTTCCAAGCACCGCTTTATGAATCATCGCAGGTCTGTGTTTTGCGTTATCCTCCCCCGTATATTCAATATCAAACTTTTCCGGCATGGAAAAATCAAGCTGGATAGTACCGCACTGCCATGTCCTTCCCAGACAGTCCTCAATATGAAAATCAATTTTTGGACCATAAAAAGCTCCTTCACCTTCATTCAGTACATACTCAAACCCTTTATTCTCAATTGCACTCTTCAATAAACTTTCTGCCCTTTCCCACATCTCACCGGTACCTATATGTTTTTCCGGTTTGGTTGAAAGCTCAAGGTAATATTTATCAAAACCAAAAACCCTGTAAATCCGGTCAATAAGGCTTATTATTCCGGATACCTCATCCTTTATCTGTTCTTCAGTGCAGAATATATGGGCGTCATCCTGTGTGAAACTCCTCACCCTGAATAATCCATGCAGAACGCCTGACTTTTCATGCCTGTGAACCAGCCCCAGCTCGGCAATTTTTATTGGCAGTTCCTTATAGGAGTGCTGGTTTGACTTATATACTATAATAGCACCGGGGCAGTTCATGGGTTTTACCGCATAATCTTCTTCGTCTATTTTCACAAAATACATATTTTCTCTGTAATGATCCCAGTGGCCTGAAGTTTTCCATAATTCATTACTTAAAATAATGGGAGTGCTTATTTCCATATAACCTTCTTTTAAATGTTCCTCTTTCCAATAATCCAGCATTATATTTATAAGTTCCCTGCCCATCGGATGAAAAAAAGGAAATCCCGGAGCTTCATCATGAAAACTAAACAGGTCCAGGTCTTTTCCTATCTTCCTGTGGTCACTTCTTTTTGCTATCTCGATTCTTTCCAGATATTTTTTTAATTCTTCCCTGCTGAAAAATGAGGTTCCGTATATCCTGACCAGCATACGGTTTTTTTCATTTCCTCTCCAGTAAGCTCCTGCAACACTCAACAATTTAAACGCTCCGACTCTTCCCGTTGATGGTATATGAGGGCCGGAACATAAGTCAGTAAAATCTCCGCAGGTATATACGCTGACTGTTTTATCTTTTATTTCATTTATTAACTCAATTTTATAGGCATTGTCTTTAAAAATTTTTTTTGCCTCATCTTTGCTTATTTCTCTTCTTTCAAATTTACAGTCTGCCTTTATTATTTTTTTCATTTCTTCCTCAATCAAAGCAAGCTCCTCTGAGGATACATTTTTAGAAGTTTCAAAATCATAATAAAAACCTTCTTTTATCGCAGGCCCAATGGCAAACTTTGCATCAGTGAATATTTTTTTTATGGCTGCTGCCATTATATGGGAAGAACTGTGATTTAATATATCGCCGGCTTTTTTATGATTATCTGAAGCAATAATATCAAAAACAGAATCTTTTTTTACAGCGTAATCTAAATCAATAACCCGTCCTTCTGCGTTTTCCCCTGACCCGTTTACCAGTTCAGCCGCTATTGCTTTATCTGCTGCCCGCCGGTTAAGTTTGGCTAATGCTTCCCTAATGCTGGAGCCTTCTTCTATTTTAATTTTCCCTATATTTTTAAAATTAATTTTAATCATCTTTAATTATTTATATTTTATTAAATTTTAACCCCGTTTTAACAATCTGTAAATTTTTTAAAAAGTCATCCGGTTAATCATAGTATATATATCATTGATTATTTTTCTTCATTATTTATCGTATATTTTTGTTTATGAAGCACAACTATATCTTCTATAAAAAAATGGAGCGGAAGACGGGACTTGGACCCGCGACCCCCACCTTGGCAAGGTGATGCTCTACCAGCTGAGCTACTTCCGCCCGATAAACTTTTGATTAAGTATTATATTACCATTTTTTTTGCAAAACAAATATTAGCCAGTCAAAAAATAATTTTCTATTTTTACTCTAATATAACAAGGGATAAAAAATTTATAGCCACTTACCCGTATATTGTATCGTCTCTATTAAAAGAAGGCATCATTTACTCCAGCCTTACCATAGAAAGTAAAAAGGACAGTACCAGGATAAATAAATTAAGAAAAAAAGATGCTCTAAAATTTTATGGATTACTGGACAGTATAATTAAAAAAAATAAAAAAGACCCTTAATCACTAAATACCGGTACATTCCCGGATGTATTCCCATTCAGTGCCTGATATCCATATGCCAATATATTTTCATACTGCGAGCTGCTTACATACAAAGGCACATTTCCGTATAGATCGGCCGACTCAAATTTATAATTACTGCTTATTATTCTAATCCAGACACCTTTTCTGCCAAAATCTTTTGCCTCTTTTTTTGAATTAAAATATATATCTATTCTATTGCCTTTAATTTTTCCCCCAGTATCTTCTGCCGTAAATACTCCCATTTCTTTTATCTCAATTTTTGTTCCGAGAGGAATCACGTCGGGATCCACCGCAATTATTCCTTCCCTTACTTCTTCCCCTGTCGCAGTTATACCATCGGTACCCTGCTCAGGATCATTACCACTGTATCCGGAAGCAACAAAATAGTACCACTCAACTTCCCTTTCCACTTCTTTTACTTCACTGACTTTTACTTTAGTGTCTATTACTTTCTCATTTTGATGGAGCCAGGAATTCTTTAAAAACGGTAAAATAGAACTTAATTTATAATCTTTCGAAAATAAAAATAGTAATGCTGCAGATAACAAAAATACTACAAGGATCCAGAATAAAATATGCACAGCTATGCTATACTTTTTCATATTTTATGCCTTTTCTCTATTTTATAAATTAAAATAATAATAATTTAATCAAAACATCTATTAATAATGCTATACAAAACCCAATATTATATATAAAAACTTTAGAAAATCAACCCCGGGATTATTACACATGGAAATCTCATAAGTCCCTATTGACCGAACAAATGTTCGGTAGTAATATAAAAACAGTTAATTTTATATATAAATCATTCACAAACTTAGTCAGTAGGGTCAGGTAAAATGACTTTTTTTTCACATCTTCATGTGCAAAGTGAATACAGCCTGATGGAGTCGGCAGTAAAAGTAAAAGACTTAATTAATGCCGTTTCCGAAAAAGGTATGAAAGCAGCTGCACTTACTGATAAATACGTAATGAGCGGGGCCATAGAATTCTATAAAGAAGCGGTGATAAATAATGTAAAACCTATAATCGGTTGTGAGATCTGTATTAGAAACAGCAGGATGTTATCCCACCTGATTTTACTGGTAAGAAACAGAAAAGGATATGAGAATCTATGCCGGATAGTAAGCAAATCTCACCTGGAAAAAAAGGAGTCTTTACCCTCAGTCGGGGTTTTAGATATTCAAAATATGAGCGAAGGACTTATAGGACTTAACTGCAGTGAAACGGGTGAAGTCTCTCTGCTAATAAAAGCAGGAAAGGTTAAAGAAGCTCTCCAATCTATGTCAGCCTACCTGGAGTTATTTGAAGGTGATTTCTTCCTGGAAATCCAGAGATATCCAAAAACACGGATAGATCTCTACGCATTATCTCTCTCTGAAACATTGATCAACTTTGCCATGAAATATAACCTGCCCGCTGTAGCAACGAACAATGTACACTACTTGACCAGAAAAGATTACAGAGTATACAGATATCTTTTTAAGATAAAAAGTATGGGAATAGACAGCAGCGCTGCTGAAAATCCGATTGATAACGATGAACATTATTTTAAATCATCCCGGGAGATGGCCGCAATGTTCAGTGACATACCCGGGACAATTTACGCCACCGAACTTATAGCAGATAAATGCAATCTTGAACTTCCCCTAACCGGCATAGATCTTTCATTCTATAAAAAGACACCGGGAAATAAAATAGAGGAAGAACGCCTTAGAAAATTATGCTTTAAAGATGGGCTGGGATGGAGATATAAAGATAATCCCTCTAAAGAAATCTATAGCAGGTTAAGAAAGGAACTGGAGATAATAACAGAAATGGGATTCTGCAGGTATTTTCTTATAGCTGCCGATATAGCAGGATTTGCCCGCAGGAATAACATCCCTATTTGCGGCAAGGGGTCGTCCGCAGGAAGTCTGGTGTCTTACCTGCTCGGCATCTCCGATATTGACCCCGTAAAAAACAATCTTTACTTTGAGAGATTCTTAAACAGAGAAAGAAAAGAGCCTCCAGACATAGACATTGATCTATCAAGCAAAAGAAGAGCTGAAATATTAAGGTATCTGAATGCCAGATATGGTGAAAACAGCATTTCCAGAGTATGCACCTTTTCTACTCTAAAACCGGGAGCCGCAGTAAGAGAAGCAGGAAGAATTCTGGGCTGGAGCAAAGAAGATATAGATAATGCAATAAAAAATCAGGCAATAAAAACAGCAAATGCAGAGGGCCCTCCCTCTCCCCTGCGCACGGAGAGACGGCATTATATTAATCCCGGAAGACCTGCCGGAGATGCAGGGCACACAAACATAAAAAACACGTATTATGAAAAAATTAATTACATTTCCGGAAAAATTGAAAATTACCCGAGACATGTTTCTATCCATCCCTCCGCATTTATTATATCTGCACCGGGTCTGGGGGAAAAGATTCCGCTTACTCTTTCTAAAACAGGGGAAATAATGAGCCAGTATGATATCAATAGCGTGGAAGAGATGGGGCTCCTTAAAATAGACCTTATAAGTTCCATCACTTTAAGTTTAATAGATGACGTTGCGACCATGCTGGAGAAAACAAGGAATATAAGATTTAATGCCCGGGAAATAAAATATAACGACCGGAAGACATTTAACTTAATAAAAAACGGGGAAACTCTGGGAGTCTTCCAGCTTGAAAGCTTCGGTATCAGGAAACTGGCAAAAAAAATAAAAGCGTCTTCTTTAAACGATATCACACATCTTATCTCTCTTTACAGGCCCGGTCCGCAGGCTACAGGAATGGTAAGAAATTTTATTGAAAGAAAACTGGGTAGGGAAAAAATTACCTATATACACAGGGACCTGGAACCAATCTTAAGTGAGACATTTGGAATAATATTATATCAGGAACAGGTCATGAGAATAGCAGTGAGTATAGCAGGTTATTCGCTAAGCGAAGCTGACAATTTAAGAAAAGCCATGAACAGGCTCTCCGGGGAAAGAATGAAAAATCAGGCAGTAAATTTTATAAAAGGTGCCGTTGGTAAAGGCTATCCTAAAGATTTAGCAGAAAAAATTTTTAAATTAATATCCGGATTTGCCAGCTACAGTTTTGTGAAGGCCCATGCCGCTGCTTATGCCGGGCTGTCCTACAAAATCTGCTACATAAAAGCGCATTATCCCGCAGAGCTCCTATCAATTATACTGACAAATAATTCAGGTTATTACAGTAGAGTTCAGTATATTGAAGAAGCAAGACGGTCCGGCATAAAAATAAAACTTCCGCACATCAATAAGAGCGGTTGTGAATTTTCCGTTGAAGATGAGGGAAAATCTATAAGAATATCCCTGCTCGCAGTAAAGGACCTGGGACAGGCAGGCTCAGAATCAATATTGCGTGAAAGAGCCAAAAACGGAAACTTCAAAGATTTCACCGATTTCTATTACAGGATTTCAGAGAACTGCAGGGTAACAGGAAAAGCAATTGAAAATCTTATAAAGGCAGGGGCATTTGATTTCGCGGGACTAAAGAGAAAGCAGCTGCTTCTCTGCTATAATTATTTAAAGAATCTTAAAACCAATAAAAATATCCCCTGCTGTGGTATAAATTTTTTGCCTTTCAGGGAAAGCCATCCAGGAGATTTTAATTTTGATGAAAAGCTTATCATGGAAGAAAAAATTTTAGGCTTCTGCGCAAGCTGCCCTCCCCTGAAATATTTCAGAAACGAATTGAAAAAGTACCATACTGTAGAAAGCAGGTTCTTCGGTCCTGTGCCGGATAAAAAAAATATATTCGCAGCAGGAATTGTCGTCAGCAGAAAAATTAAAAAAACCAAAAACGGTAAAGATATGCTTCTGTGTACAATGGAAGATGAAGGCGGTATGTACGAAGCAGTATTTTTTCCTGATGACTGTAAAAAAAATTATAAAATAATAATTAATCATTCCGCTTTAATAATTGAGGGCAGACTCTTTTTAAAAGACGGGGAAATATCTTTAATCGGCAAAAATGCCATAAGTCTTGCAGATTTAAAAAAAACCAGAGACGAAAATAAAAAGGACAGTATAAAAAATAATTTACTTATAATAACAAAATCAAGGTCATCATGGGCAATTTAAAGAGAATAATACATATAGATATGGATGCCTTCTTTGCTCAGATAGAGCAGAGGGATAATCCGGCATATAAAAACAAGCCTCTAATAGTCGGAGGGCCATTAAACAGAGGAGTAATTTCAACAGCTTCTTATGAGGCAAGAAAATATGGTTTGCACTCAGGAATGCCTCTGAGCCGTGCAAAGAAGTTATGCCCCGGAGGAATTTTTATCCCGGTTAATATGGAAAAATACCTCAGGGAATCAAGGCGGATAAGGGAGATATTTTTTCAGTTTAGCCCCCTTGTAGAATTTATAGGTTGCGATGAAGCTTTCCTTGATGTAACCGGATGCCGGAAACTTTTTGGAGATGAGTTAGAAATTGCAAAAAAAATAAAGGGCAGGATATATGAGAAGACCAATTTAACTTCCTCCGCAGGTATCGGACCTAACAAATTTCTGGCCAAGCTTGCTTCCGGCATAGGAAAACCCAATGGCTTTACAGTACTTGAAAATACGGGAGAAGTTATAAAAAAAATCCAGCTGATGCCAGTATCTTATTTGTGGGGTGTGGGAAAAGTTACCGAAAATGAACTTAAATCAATGGGAATTGAAACCATCGGAGATCTTGCCGGAACACCTCTTGTTATAATTGAGAATAAGTTCGGTGAACCCGGCAGAACTATGCATAAAATGGCAAATGGAATCGATAACAGGGATGTTGTACCGGATCAGGAACCCGGATCAATAGGAAGAGAGGTAACCTTCAGCAAAGATGTAGATGATTATGGGACGCTGAGATCGGCACTTCTTGTTCTTTCTCAAAAAATATATAGAAATCTCCGCCTGAAAAAATACAGGGGTAAAGTAATTACTCTCAAGGTTAGGTTTTCCGATTTTAAAACAATTACAATCAGAAAGACCTTAAAAAAATATACCTCCGGTATATTCGAGATTAACAGGTCCGCCACCTCCCTACTTGAACATTTTGATTTAAAAAGAAAAAAAATTAGACTTATAGGGATCTATATAAGCAACCTTAAACCAGCTTCTATGCTTCCGGAAAATCTATTTCCCCTGGATGAACCAAGGGATGAAAATCTGGCTCAGGCTATTGATAAGATATCAGATAAATTTGGCGAAAACAAACTTACTATAGCTAAACTAACAGATAGAAACAGCTCCATTAAATAAATATTTCAAATCTTTCTCTTTTTGCTTTGCATACTGGACAAATTTCCGGCGGGTGTTCCCTCGCGCATAAATAACCGCAAACCTTACATCTCCATACCGGATATTCTAGATTAAGAATTTTCTTTCCGGCTGTAACTTCCTCATTTCTTTCTTTCTCAATCTTCTTTTTATCCAGATATCTTCTATCGGGGATTGATTTAACATTTTTTCTGCCCTCTAATATTTCTCTATCTACGTAAAGCGCGCAATAACATGTACCGTATTCATCTAAATCAGGATCCCTGTAGTCACACGGGCATACTATATCCAGGTCTTCTTCTTTTTTACCTGATGCAAGCCTGCAGGGACATGCCTGGTATCCATATCTTTTTTCGTTTATAAGCAGGCCCCTCACAAGCGCTCTGGTAAATTTTATATCAGGATTTAAATGATAACCACCGGATTCAGCATCGTCTTTTAATTTTTTATATAATTCATCGATTTCTTCAACTGTTACTTTATCATTTAAGCTCATCATTTAAATCTTTCTCTAATTTTTTTTTCATCAAATCCTATAATACTATCTTCTTGATCCAGTACAAGTGTCGGAAAGCTAAAAGCCGGGTTATACTTTTTAATTTCTTCTTTTATTTTTATAAGTTCATTGTGATCTGCCATATCCACATATATATAATAATAATCAACCTTTAATTCATCCAGAAGATCCTTCGTTTTTTCGCACCACTGGCAGGTACTCAACGCATACAGCACCACATTGCCTTTTTTATTGCCTTCTATATGATTCATTTTAATATCCATTATTATTCCTGCCAGTTCTAATAATTACTAAGCCTAATATAAATTTAATCTATTTTATCGATGATGTAAAAGATTATCTCATAAAGTTTGCTGCGCTAAAAGGACAATTTATATTTTTACAGAAATCAATTATCTTTTATTGATTTTCTTAAAGATAAGTTTAAAGTATAACTTTAAACTATAAAACAATTAATTTTTTTATGTATTTTTATTTTAAAATATAATATTCTAATTATTGCCGTATACCAGTAGCTATTAAATAAAAAAATATCTTACTTTTAAGAGGTCTCAAGATGAGTAAAATTATAAAAATTATTTCTAAAAACCTGGAATTTTTTGTAGAACTCAATGATTCAAAAACTGCACAAAAAATACTTAGAAAAATACCTCTATCTTCTACAGCACGCAGGTGGGGCGACGAAATATACTTCCAGATACCGGTTCAAACAGAACTGGAAAATAGTGTAGAAATCC
>CAYRJH010000022.1:12970-14392 GCA_964424685.1 uncultured Actinomycetota bacterium
GAAATATACTTCCAGATACCGGTTCAAACAGAACTGGAAAATAGTGTAGAAATCCTTAGCGTCGGGTCCGTAGCTTTCTGGCCGCCCGGTAGTGCCTTTTGCATCTTCTTTGGTAAAACACCTGCCAGTACAGGGGCAGACCCCCAGGCCGCAAGTCCTGTTACTATTATCGGTAAAATACTTAAAAGTGAAGACATTTTAAAACTTAAAGAAATTTCAGACGGTGATACAATAGAACTTAAAACTAAGTAATAAAAAAACAAATAACCGCTATTCTTCTTCTTCTAAAACTTTTATAAAATCCTCAACCAGTTTTGGATCAAATTGCAAGCCACTGGATTTTCTTATCTCACCAATAGCTTCTTCTTTGCCTAACGTTCTCTTGTAAAATCTTCCACTTCTCATAACATCGTAAGCATCGGCAATAGCTGCCATTCGCGAAAGTAAGGGAATATCCTCGCCTTTTAATCCCTGCGGATAACCCTTGCCATCCCACCTTTCATGATGGGTTAAAATGTATTCAGCAATATTGGAAAATTTTTGAGATGATAATGCAATATTATATCCAATCTCCGGATAACTTCTTAACACCTGCCAGTCTCTCTCGCTTAACTCATCTTTTTTTGTAACAATATCATCAGGTATGGCTATTTTCCCCAAATCATGAAGATCTGCAAGTACCGACAGCTGGTCAAGCTTGCTCTTTGGCAGCCCCTTGGCCTTTCCAAGTTTTTGAAGCATTTTCCTTACTCTTTTTCCATGTTCCCGTGTTTCAAAGCTTGATTGCAGCAAAGAGTCCACAAGTGATGATATAACGGAATCAGGTATACTTTTTAATTCAAATAATTTATTTTTATACATCTCATCCTGAGCATCCCTTATAATATCCTGAATATTCTGCTCGGGTTTCTCCTTTGTTGACGTACCGATAGAAAAATTAAATTTTGCCTTAGTTTTAGTGGTTTTCTGGCATGCCTCTTTAATCCTGTCCACTATTTTTTTTGTATACTCTGCCGTGGTTTTCGGAAGCAGAATCGAAAATTCATCCTCCCCCCACCTTGATATTATATCTTCCTTCCTGCAGGTTTCTTTTAAAATTACCGCTATTATTTTTAGGACTCTGTCCCCTTCTTCATTTCCAAAAGAATCATTTATTAGCTTTAAACCATTTATATCGCCTACAATAAAACTTAAAGGCAGCTGCCTTTCTGCATCAAGTCTTTTTATTTCTTCTTCAAAATAAGCCCTGTTAAATAAGCCGGTTAAACTATCATGGAATCTTACATATCTTAATTTTTCCTCAGCCTTTTTTTTACTTGTTATATCTGCTATTAATATCTGAATTGATTTTACCCTTCCATCTTCTTTTACCAGTCCATAATGAACTTCACCGACAAAATAATTACCATCTTTATCAAGACC
>CAYRJH010000022.1:14492-18766 GCA_964424685.1 uncultured Actinomycetota bacterium
TTAAAAAACTTTTAAGAATGTTCCTTATAAATTTTATAAAATTCTCTATATAATCCCTCTGCACTGTTTTTATTATATTATAATAAAAACTTTTATAATTACAATTCTACATTATACCAAAAAATTAATATTTTATACTATTATAAATATAATTTTCATACTTATATAAATTTAACTATCATTTGAGGTTATATTCCGGGTCAGAGAAAATTATATGCCAGTAAAAATACTGCAAAATTCGCTCAAAGATCAATGCATCAAATTTTCAGTTGGATTTATTGTGAGGTATATTAATATATCTTAGATTATTATTGATGCCTTTAGTACTTCCATTCTATTGAATTCAGCCGGTAGGCTCCTATATTTATCAATATATTATAGAGAAATAGATTAAGCACCATTTCCAGTACCAGTATTACCGGAAATGCTATAAAATAGGACCAGTTCAGATAATCTGCAACAAATAACATTCCAACAATTATACCCCCAAAAAAAAGAAGATATATAATAAAGAAAAATAACAACAGTAGGCCTCCCAAAAACGAAACATTACTTTTACTTGATTGTGATGGTTTAAAAACAGGGAAAAGAGTTCCAATAAAGGTGCAGATAACTGAATCACCCCAGCTGAATAAAATTAAAAGAAGGAGACCCGCTATAAGAGTTATTATTCCGGGTTTATACAAAAAATAAAATATTAGCATGACTATACATCCCATTAGTGCCGTTATGCATGAACTAAAAATAATTTTTGTTCTTAAAATCTCTTTAGCATGCACCGGAGATGTTTTTAATATCCAGAATCTTAATCCTTCCCCACCGATATTATTGCCTGCAACATTTATATTTATCATTCCTGAAACCAGTAAAGGAAATAATAAAAAGAAAAGAGTTTCAATTTTTATAAAAAAATTAATTTCACTTCTATTATTAGTTTCATTTGAAATAGACCAAAAAAATATAAAAACAAGCATTATAAGCGGCATAAGCAATTGTATGAGTCTTCTTACATCTCTTGAAAGCACTTTAAAATCTTTTATTATCATGTAGTTAATACCGGAAAATAATGAAAATCCATATTTTCCCTCAACAATTGTTTCTGATCTTTCCATTTTTGTTTTTTTAAATTTTCTCCTGCTTATTACCTGGGAACTGCTGGACCAACCCGTGTAATATAACTTCTGTGAAAGCATAATACAAAGAAATACCAATACCACGGAAATAGAAGTAATGAATACAAAATTTAAAGCAAATCTCCCATAATCGCCATTATGCAGAAAAAATAATGTATTTGAACCAATGGTGGAAGGCAGGATCTTTAAAAATGGCCTATTAAATGCATTGATAATATACTGCTGTATATTTTCAGGTTCCATTACGCTCAGATCCGGAGTCAAATTTTTTATATATCCGGGTAGGATTTGTGAAGATAACCATATTAATAATACCAATAATCCTCCTGCAACAGCAACTATTTCTCTTGCTCTCGCCGGATTAATATATCTTGCAGCAATCATTCCTATTAAAATTCCAAAGCTGGTTGGAATAGACACGACCGAAATAAAAATTATAAGCATAAAAGGATAATAAATAAGGGGCATTTCCGATGTTATCCCATAAGCTATTAAAAATGGAAATACAACTATAAAGAATAAATAAGAATTCGTAATTAATGCTTCTATATATTTATATGTAAAAACTACCCGGTAGCTGATAGGCAGACTTAATAACAACTCCAGATCTTTTGATAAATACAGTATATAAAGACTTGTAGCAATACCGGTAAATAATATAAAAATAAAGACTGCACCCAGCGCATAATCCAAAGCTACATCAAATATCGTATTGGTCAGTTCTGTATTTAATTTGTCATAAATAAATGAAATAAGCTTCGATGAATAATATAGGATAAGGAAAAAAATTGTCACCCCGGCTGCGGCTCCGATAATTCTTCCGGCTCTTTTTTTGGGCTCATCCCTGGTAAATCCAAGAAAAATAATGGTTAACCTATTTTTAAGCAATAAATTAAGCATAGATTTTTTTAAGTCAAGGATTTAATTATATCTATATCTTCATCTCCCCCTGTTAACTGAAGGAATATCTCTTCAAGATTACTTTTTTTCTCCGCAGATAATCCTCTAAGTTCTTCAATATTTCCCACAGCTATCAACTGCCCATTCTGGATGATGCCGACTCTATCGCATAACCTTTCAGCGATTTCCAGAATATGAGTGGACATAAAAATACAGTTTCCGGCTTTTGCCCTTAATTTTAAAATATCTTTTATTATTTTTGCGCTTTTAGGATCAAGTCCTACTGTCGGTTCATCAAAAAAAAGTATTTCTGGCGAATGAATCAATGCTCCCGCTATGGCAATTTTTTGTTTCATTCCATGTGAATAACTTTGAATTAATTCCTCACCCTTCTCACTCAGATCAAAAATCTTTAAAAGTTCCGCTATTCTTTTCTCAATTTCTTTTTTATCTATTCCGAATAAATTTCCCATAAACCTTAGAAACTCTCTACCTGTTAATTTATCATAAATCTGCGGTTCTTCAGGTATAAGCCCGATAGCTCTCTTTGCTTCTACCGGATTTTCCTGTATATCTTTTCCCATGATTTTAACAATCCCTGAAGTAGGCCTGAGTAAACCGGTCATTAATTTAATAGTAGTTGTTTTCCCTGCTCCGTTTGGGCCTAAAAACCCAAATATTTCTCCCCTTTTAACTATAAGATTCAATTTATTTACAGCAGTTGTTTTTCCAAAATTTTTGGTTAAATCAATAGTCTCTATAGCAACCGGATCATCGTCCATACTTAAACAACTCCCTGCGCCACCATAGCATTGGCTACTTTAAGGAAACCTGCTATATTTGCACCCATTACCAGATTATCTTCATCTCCATATTCCCGGGCTGTCATACTGATATTATTTAATATCCCTGCCATAATTTCTTTAAGTTTTTTATCCACTTCCCCGGCAGTCCATTGCATCCTCATACTATTCTGGCACATCTCCAGAGCAGAAACTGCTACCCCTCCGGCATTTGCAGCTTTTCCGGGGGCGTATAATATTTTGTTTTCCAGAAAAATTTTAACTGCTTCAGGCGTGCAGGGCATATTTGCTCCCTCACCTACAGCAAAACATCCATTTTTTTGTAAAATTTCAGCGTCTTCGGAGTCTATTTCATTTTGTGTTGCGCACGGGAGCGCAATGTCGCACCTAACCTTCCAGATTTCCCTGCAATTATTTTTAAATTCAACATCCGGATATTTATTTTTATATTCCTCTATCCTGCCATTATTAATTTCTTTTATTATTTTTATTTCCTCCAGATCCAGGCCATCGGGATTATAAATACAGCCATTTGAATCACTCATAGCTACAACTTTTCCTCCAAGTTCCCTTGCTTTTTGATGGGCATATATTGCTACATTACCAGAACCTGAAATGACTACTCTTGCTCCTTTAAATTCTTTGCCCTTCTTATTCAATAAATCATTAATGAGATAAACCAGGCCATAACCTGTAGCTTCTTTTCTCATCAGGCTCCCGCCATATTCTATATTTTTCCCTGTCAGGACACCTTCAAAAGCATTTTTTAATCTTTTATACTGTCCAAACATATAACCTATTTCCCTTGCGCCGGTACCTATATCTCCTGCGGGTACATCAGTATTGGGACCAATATGCCTGAAGAGTTCTGTCATAAAACTCTGACAGAATTTCATTATTTCCGTATCAGATTTACCCTTCGGGTCAAAATCACTCCCTCCTTTTCCTCCTCCCATGCTGAATCCTGTAAGAGAATTTTTAAATATCTGTTCAAATCCAAGAAATTTGATTATTCCAATATTTACTGACGGGTGCAACCTTATACCACCCTTATATGGGCCAATCGCACTGTTAAATTCAACCCTATATCCGCGGTTAACCCGTACCCTTCCTCCATCATCTATCCAGGGCACTCTAAAAATTATCTGTCTTTCCGGTTCTACAAGTCTTTCCAAAATTCCTGCTTTTTCATATTTTGGATTTACCTCAAATACTGGTTCCAGTGATGAAAAGACTTCTTTTACTGCCTGATGGAACTCTAATTCTCCCGGGTTTCTTTCTAAAACACTTTTAAACACGTCCTGAAAATAGCTCATGTCTTATCTCCTTTAAGGTTTAATTGTAATTTATATAAATCTATGAAAATAGATTCTACTCAAATATTGGAGGCGGCACCCGGATTTGAACCGGGGATAAAGGTTTTGCAGACCTCTGCCTT
>CAYRJH010000023.1:0-16721 GCA_964424685.1 uncultured Actinomycetota bacterium
GTTTTACCAAGGCCCACGCCGCCGTAGATAAAAAGAGGATTATATGTTTTACCGGGCTTTTCACTAACAGCAAGAGAGGCAGTACAGGCGAACCTGTTGCTGTTACCAACAATGAATGTGTCAAAAGTATATTTAGTGTTGAATGACGACACCCTGGTTTTTGGATTTATAAAACTATTATTTATAAGATTTTTATCGGAGTATTCTTCATAGATATAATCGGTATTTTTATTATCCAGGGGCACTGTAATTATTTTTATTTTATACGAATTATTTGTAACCTTTTTTATTGATTCTGATAGAAGGTTTGAATATCTGGACTCAAGCCATTCTTTCGCAAAAGAGCTGCCAACCGAGACAGTTAAGCAGTTTTTTTTTAAAGACAACGGAGTTATATTTTCAAACCAAGCCTTATATGTAGGAAGATTAATCTTATTTTTGATATCTTCAAGAGTATTTTTCCAGATGTTCTGTAGGTCCGCCATAATACTCTTATATTAAATACTATTTGAATAATATTCAAGATATTTTATGCCTTTTTTGGACAATTTTCTTTTACCGCTTTTGCTTGATGTTAATAGTTTGTTTTTTTCAAGATAAATTAATTCTCTATATGAAGTTGAAAGACTCAGGCCAAGCTCTCTTGCAATGGTTGAGGGACCGGCTTCTTCAAGCTCCAAAATCACAAAAAGAATTTTATTATTTCTGTCTGAAAGTATTATTTTGTCGAACTTATAAATATCCACTGTTTCCCCTGTTTGGATTTTTTCTTCGGGAACACCGGTTTCAGACAGGCTTTTCCCCAGCTCTGTATTTAAACTGCGGGAATCGCTGTTCTTAACAGGCTGGTCTAATTTTAAAGATATAACTGTCCCCCTTTTTATATTATCTTTAACATCAATTGATCCGCCAGAAAAAGTAATGGTTTCTTTTACTATCGGGAAACCAGAGCCCACTCCCCTGATATATTCTTTCATTTTGCTGGTTGCAGAAGTATATCCGGGAAGAAAAACCTTTTCCTTATCTTCGATTCCCGGCCCCTGGTCTGAAATAATTATATGGTTTCCCTTTTCAAGCACCGTAACAACAACCTCCTTAAAATCAGCATGTATGAGATTTTCTATTATTTCTCTTATTATGGTGTAAGGAATATTTCCACCGGCCTCATGAGACAGATTGTAAGTTCTTTGAGATGTTTCGTTTATAAGATTTTTAATGTTATCAAAATCAAGGTGAACAACTCTGGGTATACTGCGCATATTATCATAAACAGCAATTCTTACCGATAGACTTATTTGGTGATTATCGTAGTTTTTTGTGCTGCTATTACTATCTAATTTGAAATTATTATCGGTCATAATTAAGTAGACTCTAAAGGTATTCAGCTTTTATTATTAATAAATATTTTAAAAAGGACCGCTGCTTTTCATCTTCTTTCCAACAGATTAGGTTTTCAACATATAAATGATAATATTTTAATAGGGAAAAAGCTACAAGATTCTATAATAGGGCGATAGATATGCAACCTTTTGACATATAATATAGTGTATTTTTTTAAGTTTTCAACAGTTTTTTCAACAGCTGTTGAAAAGTTTATAAAATCTTGGAAGAGCTTTGTAAAAGCACACTAAAAGAAATGGAAGAAATCCAGATTTTCCAAAAGAGGTTTTTAGTAGAACACCTGTTTGAAGAAAAATAATAAATATATCAAATTTATATAATAAATAAAAAATACATACTTATACTAACAGCACAATCTTGATATTAAAAAAATTAAAATGTATAATCAACTACCTAATTAAAAATGATAAAATATATAATAGTCAGGTAAAAGATGAAAAGGACATTTCAGCCAAACGTTAGAAAGCGAAAAAAGAATCACGGCTTTATGGCCAGAATGAAAACCAGAGCCGGCAGGGCCATTATTGCCCTCAGGAGAAAAAAAGGAAGAAAGAAGCTATCAGCTTAAAAGTATAAAGGAAGATAAGCATTAAATTTCAAGCTATTAAAAGAAAAGATGATTTTTCAAGGCTAATAAAAGAAGGGATTTATAAAAGAGATAAAGATCTAACAATATATTTAATTAAAAACCCTGGAAATGATTATAACTTAAGAATCGGGTTCATAATAAGTAAAAGAACAGGCGGAGCGGTTTTAAGAAATAAAATTAAAAGAGTCATAAAAGAGACTCTGAGGGAAAGCAAAATAGAAATCTGTGGCAGTCTGGACATTTTATTTAAGATAAATAAAGATATTTGCGATATTAATTTACGAGAATTAAAAAAAAGACTACAAGACTATATTGTTCTATGCCCCGCCAACCGTTTTAAGCCATAATAATTTATTATCTTTTTAACTGTGAAACGATTATTATTATTTTTAATAAAAACTTATAAGAAGTATATCTCGCCAATACTGCCAAAAAGCTGCAGGTTTTACCCAACCTGCTCGGAATATGCAGTAGATGCGATAAGCAAATATGGCGTATTCAAAGGTGGTATTAAATCTATGTATAGAATATTAAGATGTAATCCGCTTAATAAGGGCGGGTATGACCCTGTAAAATGATAAAAAGGAAGGTATGGTAAATTGGCCCAATTTTTACAACTGCTTAGACCGATACAAAACATATTAGAATATATAGTAATTTTTCTATATAAAAATGTGATTGGAAATTATGGTGTAGTTATAATACTACTAACAATAATAGTAAGAATAGTACTTATCCCCCTAACTATAAGCCAGACTAAATCAATGGCTAAAATGCAGAAACTGCAGCCGGAGCTAAAAGAATTGCAGAAAAAATATAAGGACGACAAGAAGAAACTGCAGGAAGAGACCATGGAATTCTATAAGAAAAATAATGTCAACCCCCTTGCGGGCTGCCTGCCGCTGCTTTTGCAGATGCCTGTATTTTTTGCGTTGTTCCAGGCCTTAAGAAATCCCTCGGTGATTGTAACAAAAGTTCTGGGAAATTTTTCTTTAAATGGGGTCACAAGTGGAATAAAAACAGGTCTGGCAGGGATGATGCCGGGTGTGGATTTTAGCCAGACCGGAATTACAGGGCTTTCAACATGTGTCGCTAACCCGAATTATAATTTCCTGTGGATGAACCTAAACAAAAGGGACCCTTATTATATCCTTGTTATTTTAATGGTTGCAACAATGTTTTTTTCTATGAAGATGACAACAACAGATTCAAAGCAATCAAAGATTATGTACCTAATGCCTCTGCTATTTGGGTTTATATCGTTCCAGTTCCCTTCTGGAATACTTGTATATTGGGTGACTACAAATATCTGGTCCATAGGGCAGCAATGGGTTGTAAATAAATTTGTTACAAGGAAAAATATTAAAGAAGAGCTTGAGCAAAAAAACAGTATTTTAGAAGAAGGCAAGCAGTTAAGTGAAGAGGATAAAAAAATAATCAGAGGAAAAATAAAGAAGAAGAGAAAAAAGAAGAGGTAAAAATTAAACTCCAGGAGGTGATATGGGTGACCGAAGAAAAAAACATGGAAGATGCGCTGGATTCATATGTAGAGTCACTGGAAGCGGAGCAGAAAAACAATCAATTAATAGAAAACAACAATAAAATAAAAAAGATAGAAGAAGAGAACGAAGCAGAGATTAATGGGTTTGAGAAAATAAAAAATATTTTAAAGAAATTCATAGAGCTTATATGTGTAGGAGAAAAGGTAAAAATAAGTACCGATTCAAAAGAATTAAAGCTCTCCGTGTATGGAGAAGACCTTGGTATTGCAATTGGAAAAGATGGAAAGAACATACAGGCCCTGGAATATATTATTAACTTAATAGGTAAAAGGAAAAAACTTATTAATGGGAATGTATTTATAGATATTAAAAATTATCGTCAAAAAAGAATAGAAAAAATTAAGGAAAATGCGTTAAAAATGGCAAGAAAAGCCATTAGCGAAGGAAGAAAAATTACTTTAGAGCCAATGTGCGCGTATGAACGAAAAATAATACATAATGCGCTTGCAAAATTTAAAGAAGTAACCACAAAAAGCATATATGAAGAGCCCGACAGGCGCATAATAATATATCCAGTAAAAAGCAGTAAATAATATAAGAAAATAAAAAGATGGCGCTTCGGCGCCATTTTTTTATGGGATTTTGCATATTGGGAATCATTAAATATAATTAGGTCATGGAAAATATTGATTTGTAATTATTAAATAAGGGAAAAGGAATGAATAATAACGATACAATAGTAGCAATAGGAACAAAGCCCGGCGAAGCTGCAATTGGTATAGTGAAGATAAGCGGTGATAATTCATTAGTAATAGCCAAAAAAATATTTAGATCAAAAAACAAAATAAATCTTTCTACTGTTAAGACATATAATATGGTTTATGGTCATATTGCTGATAAAAACGGCACAGTAATAGACGAAGTCGTGTTATCGGTAATGAAAAAGCCACGGTCATATACGAGAGAAGATGTTGTTGAAATAAATTGTCACGGGGGGCTTGTCGCGACAGAAAAAGTATTGGAACTGTGTATTGAAAATGGTGCAAGAATAGCAGAACCGGGTGAATTCACAAAAAGAGCATTTTTAAGCGGGAGAATAGATCTTTCGCAGGCTGAAGCAGTAATTGACCTTGTAAAATCCAGGACAGAACAAAGTTTGAAAATAGCAGCAAAAAATTTGCAGGGCACTATAAAAAATGAGATTAACAAAATGAGGAGGGAAATCCTGGATATACTGGCACAGCTGGAAGCAGCAGTAGATTTTATTGACGAAGATCTTGAAGTAATTCCGTACCCCGAGCTGGAGAAAAAAATAAGAATAATAGAAAAACACCTGGAGGAAATGATAAAAAACGAAAAAAGGGGAGAGATTTTAAAAAATGGATTAAAAGTAGCGATTGTAGGAAAGCCAAATGTGGGTAAATCCAGTTTACTTAATTTTATATCAAAAAAAGAAAAGGCAATAGTAACATCTATACCGGGAACAACAAGAGATGCAGTAGAAGAAATATTATATGTTGAAGGGATACCTCTTATACTGGTGGATACGGCCGGTATAAGAAAAACAAAAAACACAATTGAGAAAATTGGCGTGGAAAGAAGCTTAAAGCATATTAGTGAGGCAGAGCTTGTAATACTGGTATTGGACGGTAATAGAAAATTCGGAAAGGAAGATCTGGAAATAATTAAAAGGATAAAGGGAAAAACAACGATATGTTGTATAAATAAAATAGATTTAAAACAAAATATTCAAATAAGCAGTATGGAAGAATATTTTGATAATGAGAAAATTATTAAAATTTCTGCATTAAAAGGGTGGGGAATAGAGGAACTTGATAATACTATAAAGAAACAGGCGCTGGAAGATGGAGATATTAATCTGGAAGAAAAAATAATTATTAACAGCAGACATAAAAATATACTGGTAAAAGTCAAATTTTTGTTAGAAAGTGCTGAAAAAGCAATAAAGAGGAAAATGTCCGAGGAATTTCCCTGCTGTGATCTGAGAGAAGCATACGGTCTTCTGGGGGAAGTAGTGGGCGAGACAGTTAGAGATGATATTCTGGATAAAATATTCAGTAAATTTTGTATTGGAAAATAAAAAACTAAAAATGCCAAAAAACAATATAAAAAGAATATTTGGCGAAATGTTTCACGTGAAACAAAAATAAAAGTTAATTAAGAAGTAAAATGAGCGGGAAAAAAGACAGGCCAAAATATAATGTAATAGTTATAGGGGCCGGACATGCAGGCTGTGAAGCAGCGCTGGCATCGGCAAGAAGCAATATAAAAGCTCTTATGGTCTCAATTAATATGGACACTATAGAACTTATGCCTTTTGGAAATGAGACTGGCGGTTTTGGGCAGGACCTGCTGATAAAGGAAATAGATTTTATGGGTGGGGAAATATATAAAAATATTAAAAATAATTATATTAATCTAAAGTTAGAAAGAAATAAGACAGATCCTTTAATTAAAACCGTGAAGGCACTGGTTGACAGGAGAAGATATTCCTTATCAATGAAAAAAGTGCTTGAAAATCAGGATAATCTGGATTTAAGACAGGGCCTCGTGGTAGATGTTTGCAGAAAGGGTAAAATGTATGATTTAAAGACAAGCGATGGACTTGTGTACTCATGCGATTGTGTAGTTATATGCACAGGAACTTTTTTGAACGCAAAAATATTCTGGGGTAAATATAAAATAGAAGCAGGCAGGCAGGGAGAAATATGCTCTAAAAGTCTTCTGGGAAATCTTAAAAAGTCAGGTTTTCAGTTTGGGAAAATAAGAAATTACATTGCTCCGATGGTAGATAAAAAGAGCATTAAAACAGAAAATCTGGAGAAACTGGTATTTAAAAAAACACATAATCCATTTGGGAATGCTCTTAAGAATAAAAAACAACTCTACAGCTATAGAACATATATATCGGGAGATTTTATTAAATATATTTTTAAAAGTAAAGAAAAAATAATATCTAACTGTAATTATAATAGCAAAGGCAAAGCGGACCTTCTCCCGATAGAAGCAAGAATATTGGGAAATAAAATTGCCGGAAGGGAAGAAATATTTATTCAACCTGTAGGAAGAGATACAAATGAAAGATACTTGCAGGGACTTGAAACCGCGCTGCAGGAAGAATTACAGGTAGAAATGTTGAAAAAAATTGATGGTCTTGAAGAAGCTGAGATTACAAGGCCGGGTTATGGCATAGAATACAACTATTTAAGCCAACTGCAATTAGAAAGTGATTTGCAAAGCAAAAACATGAAGGGAATTTACTTTGCGGGCCGGATAAATGGTACAGGAGGTTACGAAGAATCAGCGGCACAGGGAATAGTTGCCGGCATAAACGCTTCAAGAAAATCAAGAGGACTTGAAAGTATTTTTTTTAAAAAAGAAGACGGTTGTACGGGAATGCTTATAAATAACATTGTTTTTCGGAAGAAAAACAGTCAGTTATTCAGGGTAAATCCTGAATTTAAAGAATATATTTATTATTACAGGCAAAATATTAACGGAAGAAGAATAAAAAAGCTTTTAAAAGAGTAAAGAAAAACAGTAGAGGATATATGCGCCGTATATTTTTTTTAAATTTGAATAAATGTTTCACGTGAAACATCTATTATTCTTTTAATTATAATAAAAAGGTAAATGTAATATGGATTATGATGTAATAGTTGTAGGAGCAGGACACGCAGGCTGTGAAGCAGCCCTGGCATCAGCGAGATTGGGTTTAAAAACGTTAATTCTTACTATTAATCCGGATAAAATAGCTTTAATGCCATGCAATCCTTCAATAGGAGGAGTTGGGAAAAGCCAGCTCGTAAGCGAATTAGATGCACTGGGAGGCCAGATGGCAAGGACTGCAGATAAAACATATATACAGATAAAGGTCTTAAATAAAAGAAAAGGACCGGCGGTTCAGGCACTGAGAGCACAGATAGATAAAAAGGAATATGAAATAGAAATGAAAAGAATCCTTGAAAATACAAGAAATTTGACTCTAAGACAGGGGACTGTAAATAAAATACTGGTAAAAAATGGCATTGTAACAGGCGTATGCATAGAAAGCGGCCTGGTATTTAACAGTAAGGCAGTGATTGTGACTACGGGGACTTTTTTGAGGGGAAGAATAATTATTGGGAAAAAAGACTACCATGCCGGCAGAATGGGAGAATATCCTGCAATGAATTTAACAGATAATTTAATTTCTCTCGGATTTGAAATTGAAAGATTCCAGACAGCAACCCCTCCGCGCGTTGATAAAAGAACTCTGGATTTGTCAAAAACAGAAATTCAAAGCGGAGAAGAGGAACCGCTAAGTTTTTCTTTCTGGAATAAGGGGAAAACCCATAAAAAAATAGATTGTTATTTAACTTATACAAATAAAAAAACACATGAAATTATTGGTAAATACATAGATCAGTCTCCTATAAAATCGGGGATGGTAAAAACACATGGACCAAGGCATTGCCCGTCTATCGACAGAAAAGTAATTAATTTTCCGGAAAAAACAAGGCATCCTGTTTTTATAGAGCCTGAAGGTGCTTATACGAATGAAATGTATTTACAGGGGCTAACCACCAGCATGCCTGCGGAAATACAGCAAAAAATAGTAAATACCGTTAAAGGACTGGAAAATGCACGAATAATAAGGCCAGGCTATGCTGTTGAATATGATTATATAGTTCCGAGCCAATTGAATATTACTCTTGAATCAAAAAAGGTTAAGAATTTATATTTTGCAGGGCAGATAAACGGTACGTCCGGATATGAAGAAGCTGCTGTTCAGGGTTTTGTGAGCGGTGTAAATGCAGCACAGGGGTTAAAAAGCAAGCCACCGCTGATATTAACAAGAGATAATAGTTATATAGGAGTTCTTATAGACGACCTTATTACGAAGGAACTTTTAGAACCCTATAGAATGTATACTTCAAGAGCGGAGTACAGGCTTATATTAAGATGTGATAATGCCGACATAAGACTGAGTAAGTATGGGAATAATATCGGGCTCATAACTGATAAACAGTATAAAAAAGTTCTTAACAGAGATAATAAGATAAACAAAGTCATAGAGAAACTAAAAACATGCTGGATAACCCCGGAGGAAGCCAGTGATTTGAATATTGAAAAAACAGGGACAAAATTAAAAGATACCTCATTAAGCATTTATAAACTTTTAAAAAGACCTGAGGTAGAAATAGATAGCATAACAAGTTTTCTTGATGGTGATGCCGGCAATTACGATAAAAACATTTTAAAACAGGCAGAAATAAAGGTAAAATATGAAGGATACATAAGCAGGCAATTAAGCGAGATTAAAAAAATGGAAGACCTTGAAAAATACTATCTGCCGCAGGACCTTAATTATTTTAATATAACCGGCCTGACTTATGGAGCACAGGAAAAACTTTCAGAAATTAAGCCGAATACCCTGGGGCAGGCTTCAAGAATAGCGGGAATATCGCCGGCCGATATTTCAATACTAATGTTAAACCTAAAGGGAAAATTAAAAAAGGTAAGACAGTTTGAATATTGATGACACTTTAAAATTATCACTTGAGGAACTCGGAATAAGTTATTCCAATAACCAGATAGACACAATAAGAGAGTTCCTGAATATAGTCTTTAATTATAATAAGAAAATCAATTTAATCGGGACAAAAGACAAAGACGGCATCTTTAAAAGGCATATACTTGATTCTATATCAATATTAAAGTATAAGAAAGAATTTTTCGATAACGCTGGTGAGAAACAAAAAGTCCTGGATCTGGGAACTGGAGGCGGGCTACCGGGGATACCTCTTTCTATTTTCTTAAATGAAAGTATATTTTATCTGCTGGACGATTCATTAAAGAAAATCAGCTTTTTAAATATGGTTGTCAGGGAACTGAATCTTAAAAATATAAGAATAATTAGAGGAAGAGCAGAAGAGCTGGGAGGAGAAAGCGGCTACAGGGAGAATTTTAATATCGTTCTGGCGAGAGCAGTGGCAAAAATAAATATTTTAAATGAATTAGCAATTCCATTTTGCAGAATAAATGGTAAAATTATATTTTATAAAAGTAGAAAAATAAATGTTGAAATAAAGGAAAGCAAGGAGTCTATCTTAAAATTAGGGGGAAAGATAGATAATTTATTTGAAGTTAAAGTTCCTTATATGAATGAATACAGGGTTTTTTTAGTAATAAGTAAAATAAAAGAATCACCGGAAATATACCCCCGGAGCTTTAATAAAATAAAAAAGAATCCACTTTGAGAGGGGCAGGTTGATGTTAGCATATAAGCAAATGTGCAAATGCCTAAAAGTTATCTAAAAATAAAATAAGGTATCTGGGTAATCAATGAAGTTTTTTCATAAAATAATTAGAAACAAAGAAGAGGACGAACCGATAAACAGGGGCCACCTTGAAAGAATAATTGCAATTACCAACCAAAAAGGAGGCGTGGGTAAAAGTACCACAGCAGTTAATGTTTCGGCGTATCTAAGCGCTTATGGCTACAAGACATTATTAGTAGACCTTGACCCGCAGAACAATTCAACAAGCGGTCTGGGGGTAAACCAATCAAACTTAAAAGAAACAATTTATGATATTATAATACATGAAAGCGAACCGCGTGATGTAATTTTAGATACAGAATACGAAAATCTTAAAATTATCCCATCTTCAATACAGCTTGCAGGAGCAGAGGTAGAACTGGTTTCAAGCCTAAAAAGAGAATTTAAATTAAAGGAAGCTATAAGTAAAATTGAAAAGGAATATGACTTTATAATAATCGATTGCCCGCCAGCATTGGGACTTTTAACTATAAATGCACTAACGGCAGCTAAAGAAGTTATTATACCGATTCAGTGCGAATATTATGCACTTGAAGGGCTTGGACAGCTTTTAAATACTATAGACCTGGTAAAGAAGAACCTTAACGATGATTTAAAGATAAAAGGAGCAATAATGACTATGTATGACCCGAGGGTAAAACTTGCAGGGCAGGTAATTGAAGAAGTTAAAAATTATTTCTCAGAAAAGGTATATAAAACAATTATTCCCAGAAATATCAGGCTTAGTGAAGCACCAAGTTATGGTAAACCTATAATGGATTACGACCCTGAATGTAAAGGTGCGGAAGCTTACAATAATTTTACAAAGGAAGTGATAGAAAATGACTAGAAGGGGTTTAGGCAGAGGATTGAGCGCATTGATCCCAACCGTAGAGGAGCCTTCTGAGAGTGGATTGAATGCAGTAATAGAAATGTCATTAGAAAAAATTATTCCAAACAAAAATCAACCAAGGAACAGGTTTGATGAAGAATCGTTAGCTGAACTTGCTGAATCAATAAAAGAGTTTGGAGTTATTCAGCCTATAGTAGTAAGAAAACTTGATGGAGTGGAAAAATATGAAATTGTTACAGGAGAGAGAAGATACAGAGCCACTAAAAAAGTTGGGATAAGCACTATTCCTTCCATTGTGGTTAAGGATGTTGATGATATTTCTTCTCTTGAAATGGCTCTTATTGAAAACATTCATAGAGACAATCTGAGCCCCATGGAGAAGGCCAATACATATAAACAACTTATAGATGAGTTTAAGATCACCCATGATAAACTTTCAAAAAGAATAGGGAAAAGCAGAGTATCAATAACAAACTCACTAAGATTACTGACTCTTCCTGTAGAAATACAAAAATTAATAAATGAAGGAAAAATAAGCGAAGGGCATGCAAGACCCATACTGGCTCTCAGCGAGGAAAAAGAAAAAATAAAACTTGCAAATCTTATTATAAAAAATGATTTGAGCGTAAGAGAAGCAGAAAAATTTGCCGGCCGGAAGAAAGAACAGCAAGAAGAAGCAGAAACTAAAAAAATATTACAGTTCAGTAAACTTCCCGAAATATCCCTCAAGCTATCTGAATTTTTTAATGCTCCTGTCAAAATAATCCAGAGCAAGAAAAAAGGAAAGGTTATTATAGAATTTGGTTCCGTTAAAGATCTGGAAAGAATAGTGGGTAAAATTGTCCGATAGAAAGCCTGATTGGCTTAAGAAAAGAGTAAATCCAAATAGTTTAAGAATCAATGAAGTCAAGTCCCTTATCAATAATCTGCGTTTAAACACGGTTTGCCAGAGTGCCAGGTGTCCCAATATTTATGAGTGTTTTAGTAATAAAACCGCAACTTTTATGCTTATGGGGGACACATGTACCCGGAACTGTGGTTTCTGCAGTATAAAGTCAGGAAGGCCAGGGGCACTTGACGAAAGTGAACCCGCAAGGATTGCCGAAGCCGTAAAAGAGATGGGGTTAAAACATGTTGTTATAACGTCAGTAACAAGAGACGATCTTCCCGACGGCGGGAGTCATCATTTTGCGAGAACCGTAAGAGAAATAGAGAAACAAAATTCAGATGTAAAAATAGAATGCCTTATCCCTGATTTTAAGGGAAATCCGGAAAATCTAAAAGTCCTTCTTTCACAGAACCTGAGTATATTAAACCACAATATAGAAACGACCAGAGAAAATTTTAAAAAGATAAAGAAAAATTCAGATTATGAAACCTCGCTTAGCATATTGAAGCATGCAGGGTCGTTAAGACCTGATATTTTTATAAAATCAGGATTTATGCTGGGGCTAGGGGAAGAAGAAAAAGAAATAATAGAATTACTTTCAGACTTGAAGAAAGCAGATTGCGATATTGTTACAATAGGCCAGTATCTAAGGCCCTCAGATCTTAATTTACCGGTTATAAAATATTACAGTCCCGGGGAATTTATAAAAATAAGAAAATCAGCAGAAAAATTTGGTTTTAAGGCAGTGATCAGCGGAATATTTGTAAGGTCTTCATATAATGCTGCTGCCGTTCTGGATAAAATTTAAAAAATGCAGGATGCCTGGCAGTAAAAAATATACCGGAAATAACAATTTTAAAACCCAGAACCAAAAAGAGTAAAAAGCTGTCCGGTACAATAATTAAGACAGCTTGAAAAGTATTAAGCAAATTTTAGGAGAGTAATTTTTATAAATAAATGTTTAAGCTAAATAGTATATTATTTAATATTTATATGTATAAAATATTGGTTATTGACAATATTTAATATATTATTTAAACTTTATATAACTTTTTATCACTTTATATAACTTTTACTTAAGTAGAGGGATAATAATTGATATCAAATTTATATAAAGTCCAGGAAGTAGCAGAGATATTAAAGGTTAAACCCATAACGATAAGAAGATGGTGCAAATCCGGGACTTTAAAAGCAAAGAAAATAGGGAAAAGCTGGTATGTTCCTGAAGATGAACTTGTTTTATTTAAAGATGAAAACGGAGAAGTGAAAGTAGACCACTGCTAACTTTTCAAATAATTGCAGTTTATGCCACAAATATGCTAATCTTATATTGTTTTGTACAATTATATGAATTAGCAGATGTTGTATTTTTAAAGAATCAAATTTTAAATGAACAGAATAAAAGAAAGCTTCCATACTTACATTGGCCGTGTAAAAGGATATAACAAAATTGCGAATATTTCTAAAATTGTAAGGAGATATTTTGCGATAAACGGTTTTGACGGTGTAATCACTATCATCGGTGTTTTGATGGGAAACTATATTATTGGCGTTAAGGATTACAAGCATGTAATAATAACCGGTGCCGCGATATGTATCTCTCTCGGCGTTTCAGGAGTATGGAGTGCGTATAATAGTGAAACAGCCGAAAGAAAAAAAGAAATGTATGACCTGGAAGAGTCGATTCTTCATAATTTAGATGAGACAATAATATCAAGAGCGCAAAAGTTTGCCGTAGGTGTGCTTGCCGCTGTAAATGGACTGTCGCCTGTGGTAATGGCATTTATACCTTTAATACCTTTTCTTTTCGGGAAATTTATACCAATCGAAATTTGTTATTACGGCGGGTTTATCCTGGCATTTTTAATATTATTTGGAATAGGTTTATTTCTGGGTAGAATATCCCGAAGCAATCTGGTGATAAGCGGCATAAAAATGGTTTTTGCAGGTGTTTTCTGTATTGGTTTAAGCCTATTATTAAAGCTTATTGAATAATTTTAAAGGATCCAAGTTTAAATCAATAAGTTTATCATTCCGGAAATTACAGGTAATAAAAAAATAAAAACCGTGCTTTTTTAATATGCACGGTTTTTATTTTACTTTATTATATTTTATATAACCAAAATAAAACTAAAAATTATAAAGACCTATAAGATGGGAAGATAAGAATCCAGTTCATACTTGGAAACATGAGTTCTGTATCTATCCCATTCAATTTTTTTATTTTCTATAAATTTATAAAATATGTGGTCACCAAGAGTTTCCCTGACTAAATCACTGCCCTCCATGAGCCTAACTGCTTCAAGTAAATTATCCGGAAGTGTTTCTATTCCGGCTTCTTCCCTTTTTTTAACATCCATTTCAAAAATATTTTCCTCAATTGGTTTAGGAAGAGGATATTTATTTTTTATACCCTCAAGACCGGCAGCAAGCATAACGCTGAAGGCAAGATAAGGATTACAGGCAGGATCGGGACATCTGAATTCTACTCTTGTTGAAGTTTCTTTTCCCGGTTTATACATCGGTACTCTAACCAGTGTTGACCTGTTTCTTCTTGCCCATGAGATATAAACGGGTGCTTCAAATCCGGGTACCAGCCTTTTGTAAGAATTAACCCATTGATTGGTTATGGCCACTATTTCCTTGCAGTGTTTCAGTATACCGGCTATGTAGTGTTTGCCGGTATCGGATAAATTATATTTATCATTTGCATCATGAAACGCATTTTTATCTCCTTTAAAGAGGGATTGATGAGTATGCATACCGCTGCCATTTTCCCCGTATAAAGGCTTTGGCATAAAAGTGGCATATACACCATTTCTTGTTGCGACTTCCTTTACTATGATCCTGTAGGTCATAGCATTGTCAGCCATAGTGAGGGCATCTGTATAACGCAGGTCTATCTCATGTTGTGATGGAGCAACTTCATGATGGGAATATTCCACTCCTATGCCCATTGATTCTAAAAAAAGTACAGTGCTCCTCCTTAGATCACTTGCTACATCCAGGGTGGTTAAATCGAAATATCCTCCTTTATCAAGTATTACCGGATTTCCTTCATCACTTTTAAAATAGAAGAATTCAAGTTCCGGTCCGACATAGAAAGTGTATCCCATACCTGAAGCTTTTTTTAACGTTCTTTTGAGAACCCATCTTGGATCACCTTTAAAGTTTGATCCGTCCGGCTCCAGTATGTCACAGAACATTCTGGCAACTCCGTTTTCTTTGGGGCTCCAGGGGAGTATTTGAAAAGTAGAGGGGTCGGGCATTGCAATAACATCGCTTTCCTCTATTCTTGAGAACCCTTCAATGGAAGAACCGTCAAAACCCATACCTTCAGACAATGCAGTCTCAAGTTCTTCGACAGTAATTGCAAAGCTTTTTAAAAAACCCTGAACATCCGTAAACCAGAATCTTATAAATTTTATATTGTTGTCATGAGCTTTTTTTAATACATACTCTTTCATTTCATCATTTTTTTTCATACCTTCACTTCCTTTTTTATTATTAAATATTAATA
Organism: uncultured Actinomycetota bacterium; assembly: GCA_964424685.1. Lineage (GTDB taxonomy): Bacteria > Actinomycetota > Humimicrobiia > Humimicrobiales > Humimicrobiaceae > JAQVEM01. Next base: position 15,078 of record CAYRJH010000023.1, read on the forward strand.
ATCCCTAATATAATTTTTAAGATACTGAGCAGTTTAAAAACCTCTTAACATTATAACCTAAATTTTTACAAAAATTTATATAAGTCATGTTAAATCTATGTTAAATCTTCACACGTTCTCTTCTAACCAATAGCTTCACTGCCTTCTTCTCCGGTCCTGATCCTTATGCATCTCTGAAGATCAACAACAAAAATCTTTCCATCTCCAATATTTCCTGTACGGGCACCTTTTTTTATTGCATTAATAGTAGGTTCCACAAATTCTTCATTTACGGCTATCTCCAATCTTATTTTTTTGAGAAGATTGACTTCATGTATAACTCCCCTGTATGTCTCAGTATATCCTTTTTGCTGACCGCATCCAAGAACATTAGTTATTGTCATTTTATAAACTTCTGCGTCGAATAACGCCTTTTTTACATCAGGCAGCTTATGAGGTTGAATCAAAGCTATTATGAGTTTCATTATGTACGGTCCTTTCTTTTATGATTAAATTCTTTTGTTATTCATTTAAAAATATCTGGAAACCTGAATATGCTTCCATACCATGTTCTTCAATATCAAGACCCTTTATTTCGGTAACATTTTTTACCCTGATACCCATAGTCTTTTTAAGAACGAAGAAAAATAATAGAAATATCGAGAAAACAAACGAAAATGTCACTGTTGCCCCTGTTAACTGAATAAGTAAAGGTTTCCATCCTCCACCGAAAAACAAACCGCTCACATTATTGAATCCAGCAAGAGCGGAATATTTTGATTGCGCAAAGAGACCGACTGATATTGTACCAAATGCACCGCAGACACCATGAACCGATATCGCACCAACAGGATCATCGATTTTCAACTTTTTATCGAAGAAATCGATAGCGATACATACCAGTACCCCGGCTATAATACCAATAATTATTGCACTATAAGGAGAAACAAGTGCACAACCTGCAGTAATTGCTACAAGACCTGCCAGTGCACCGTTTAAAATCATTGACGCATCAGGTTTTTTAAATCTTGCCCAGACGTAAAACATTGCGGAAATCGAGCCAGCCGCGGCTGCCAGCGTGGTATTTACAACAATCATCGGTATGGATTTGCTTAACGCTGAAAGTGTGCTCCCTCCATTGAATCCGAACCATCCGAACCATAAAATGAAGACGCCCAGGGCTGCAAAACCGATATTATGTCCGGGTATTGCATTTGATTTACCATCGGGATTATATTTTCCTATCCTGGGGCCAAGCATCATTACTGCGGTAAGTGCCGTCCAGCCGCCCACCGAGTGAACCACGGTTGAACCTGCAAAATCAATGAATCCCAGTTTTGAAAGCCAGCCGCCACCCCATATCCAGTGCCCTACTATTGGATATATGACCCCGGCCATAAATGCACTGTAAACCAAAAAGCTTGCAAACTTCGTTCTTTCCGCCATTGCACCCGATACGATTGTTGCTGCAGTTCCGGCAAAAACAAGTTGAAAGAAGAAGTATGTAAAGTATTCGGTTTTAGAGGGATCATTGAAAAAAGACATGAAGCTGCTGGCTCCTATGAAACCGCCGGCATCTTTGCCGAACATTAATCCAAAACCCAGAATAAAATAGAGCAAACTGGAAATACTGAATACTACAAAATTCTTCATAAGGATATTCAC
>CAYRJH010000024.1:0-6159 GCA_964424685.1 uncultured Actinomycetota bacterium
TATCTGTTTTTCACAAAATGTTGAGCATTATAAGTGACTTTACCCCAATCTTTGGTCCAGTTTTTGGGGGGAAGGTCAAGGTAATACCTCAGTTTTAAGGCAAAGAAGAAACAATCCCATATTTCATAATTTTAATTTATTAAATCTATTAAGAAATATTTCCAGCGTCTTCTTTCTTTTTTTCAATTCCGCCACCCAGCCGGAAAGTATCTTCATCCCCCCGGGGGTTATGGAATAGATTTTTTTAGCGGGACCGCTTGTTTCGGTCTCCCATTTTGATTTAATGAATCCTTCCGATTCCAAAAGTTTTAAAGTCCTGTATATTGCTCCCGGGTCGGAATCCGCTTCAGTGAAACCAAGCTTTGAATATTTCTCAGTAAGCTCATATCCGTGAGAAGGTTCTTCTGCCAGAAGCAGGAGAAGGGCAGCAACCAGGAATCTACTCATTCTTCCGCTCCTGCAGGAACACTTATGAATATAATTATTATTGCTATCACACATTACTGTTTTTATTTACACTGATTTTTATTTACCCTAATTTTAATGTACTGTAATAAAATTCTTTATTTTCTGATAAATTCCTTATTTTGTTTCTATTCGCGTTATTTTATAATTCTATTATTCTTTAATCCAGCTCTTTTAACCTTTTCTCAATTTCATCAATTTCTTCCTGAAGTTTCTGTTTATATCCTTTTAGAATCTCTACCTGTTCTTTTTTTGTTGGAAAGCCCGGTCTAAAATGAGAATGATGATGCCCGGAATATGGCGGGGTCATCATTTCATTACAGCAGCAGCCCCCGCCTGATCTAAAGTGATTAAAGCTTTTTGGCTCACACATAATTTTACCTCCCATAGATTATAATAATAATTTATCCGGCTTATTTACCGGTTTTATTTATTTGTATTCCTAAAATTTTTACACCACTATTTGTTTTAAGTGAAAGTTTTGCAGGTCCGGCAATAAGACACATCCCCGGACTTATAACTTTATTTTCAGAATTTACGTTAACTATAGCTTCTCCCTCAATGACATAAAATATTACATAAGAAGACATAACGCATTCTGGTATTTCTCCACCTGCAGAAAGGTTTATTATCCTCGTTTTAAACTCATCTGCAAGATAGAAAACATTTTTATCTCTCTTTTCATAAGGAAAAGACTGTATCTTATTTAAATCAAAGACTTCCATATCAAATCCTTTCTTCAACCTTTATTTTTTTCTCATCAGTAAACTCTATTATTTTCTCAATAATTATGCCCATTATTATTACAAATATAATAGTCAGGGCTAACCTCAACATTGTAAATTGTATTCCAAGAAATTGAATTTCCAACAGTTCCTGCGGCAGCTTAATACATGCCCAGGCTGAAATAAATATAATTATATTTGATATTTTTGCTCCTTTTTTAAGCAGAGCAGCAGCCACCGGAAACGCTAAATACAGCGGGCCGGTGGGAAGCATCCCGAGTGCCATTGAAATGAAAATGCCTTTAATACCTGAAGTCCTGCCCATATACTTCACCACTTTTTCTCCTGGTATCCATACCGAAAAAAGCCCTATTATTATCATAACTGCAGGAAGAATCATAATGAGTTCGAGAAGATATTTCTTTGATACATCAAGTACGGAGCCGGATTTATACGGGAAAATCAATAAAGTGACCAGTGCGGCAACTATAACTATCCCCATTATTATGTAATCTCTTATAAGAGATTTTTTTTGTTTTATTCTTTCATCTGATTTATTAAATTTTATAGACTTCATATTAGAATTATTCACATTATCACTCTTTATAATATCGCCCCTATAATAAGTGCAATGATTATTGCAAATATAAAGCTGAACACATTTCTAAGCATCGTAATTTTTTTGCCCATTTCCTTTATTTCAAGAGGAAGTGTCATAATACCAACCATTGTAAGTGTGGTAATAAAAGCAGCTACCGACATTATAGATGCTCCGCTGTTCAGGAGCGAAGCTGCAAGCGGAAATGATATAAGTGCAGGTATAAATAAAATAGACCCGAGGACTGCAGTGATCAATATCCCCAAAACCCCTGCCTGCTCTCCGATAATCCTGGAGATCATATCGGGAGGTAAAAATCCAAGTAAAAACCCGATAAATATTATTATAATTATTATCATGGGCAGGATTTTTATAAAAGTTCTAAGCGCTATCTTTAACGATTCTTTTGTTTTATTTTTATCTTTTATTAAAGAAAAGATGAGCCATATAAAAGCTATGAGGTTTACAATTGTAATTGTTAAATAATTTTTCAGGAAAAATGCCATTTATCTACCCTGTTTATTTACCCGGTGTTATTTGTAAATAAGATAATATAATATTTTTAATTGTAAATGTATTTTATAATATATATGCTTATAACATATATGTTATAATAAATCAATTAATTTTAAAAGATTTTTTGTTAAAAATAAAATATAGGTTATTTTTTAAACCAGTGTTTTGTATTATTGGCTATTCTTACCAGAACCAGCATCACAGGTACTTCCACCAGCACACCAACAACGGTGGTTAGAGTAGCACCCGAGCGCAGGCCAAATAGAGATATGGCTACTGCCACTGCCAGTTCAAAGAAATTACTTGCACCTATCATAGCTGCCGGAGCCGCAATGCAATAAGAAAGCTTCCAGGCTCTTGCCCACAAGTAAGCAATTATGAATATAAGGAAAGTCTGTATGACCAGAGGTACTGCTATTAGTATTATATGGACCGGATTACTCAATATAATATTACCCTGGAAAGAAAATATTATTATCAGGGTCAATAGAAGACCGGTAATTGTTATTTTATCAAACTTCTTTAAAAATACGTTCTCAAAATAATCTATGCCTTTCCTCTTAATTATAAGAATCCTGGATATATATCCACCTGCAAAAGGAATAACTACAAATAAGCCAACAGATAGAAACAGGGTGCTGTAAGGAACAAAAACATTGCTTATCCCTAAGAGAAGAGCAACAATAGGTGTAAAAGCAAAAAGGATTATAAGGTCATTTACGGCTACCTGCACCAGAGTATATGCGGCATCACCTTTGCACAGGTAACTCCATACAAACACCATCGCCGTACAGGGAGCAGCACCCAGAAGAACAGCCCCGGCTAAATATTCGGTAGAAAGTGCTTCAGGTATAAATTTTGCAAAAACAATCTTAAAGAAAAAAAAGGCAATGGCATACATAGTAAAAGGTTTTATCAGCCAGTTAGTTACTGTAGTTACGGCAATCCCTTTCGGCTTTTTTGTTGCATTAACAATACTTGCAAAATCAATCTTCAGCATCATTGGATAAATCATCAACCAGATTAATACTGCCACCGGTATGGATACCCGGGCGTATTCAAACCTGCTTAAGAAAGAGGGGAATGCAGGGAAAAATTTCCCTATAGATACTCCGGCTATAATACATAAAATTACCCATACCGATAGATACCTGTCAAAAAAGCTTAAATCCTTTTTCTCTGCTGGTTCCTTGTTTTTTATTGAATATTTTTCAATTTTTGCCATAGAAAACTCTTAGTGTAAAATTTATTGTTTTAGTATTTCTTCTATTTCTTCAACCGATGGTATCTTTCCTGAAAACTTTATATCTCCATCTACTGCAAGCGCCGGCGTAACGGTTACCCCAAAATCAATTATTTGATTTATGTCTGTAATCTTTTCGATAACCGCATCGATTTCCAGATGATCTACCGCTTCCCTTGCATTGGCTTCAGTTTGCCTGCACTTGGGACATCCCGAGCCCAGAATCTGGATTTTCATAAAATTTACTCCTTTCCTTTTAATTATCCTTTTGTCTTTTTTAAAATTAAAATCAATATAAAATTTCTAATCTAAGAAACATCCAAAATAAAAATACTAAGTAAAAAAATGTCCAAAAGCCATTCCGGTAAAAGTAGCCATTACTACAACCAGGACCACATAAGCAAGCGTTTTTTTAGCTCCCATGATCCTTCCGATTACAATCATATTGGGAAGTGACAATGACGGACCGGCCAGAAGCAGCGTAAGAGCGGGCCCTTTCCCCATACCAAGTTCCATTAAAGCTTTTACTATGGGAACCTCCGTAAGTGTGGAAAAGTACATAAGAGCCCCAAATATAGAAGCCACAAAATTCGATCTTATACCGTTCCCGCCTACCCAGGCCTCAACTATGCTCTGGGGGAGAAAATACTTTATGACCCCTGCTATAAATACACCAATAAGAAGAATTGGAAATATCTGCCATACGAGTTTTCCGGTTTCCTTCATCCAGTCTTTTAGTTCGGCCTTCCTGTAGCCAACTATTATAATTACTATAAGAACTGCAAGGCTGGTTCCGGCATATATCCACATCTTCGCCGCACCAAATATAAGTATGGCAAGAAGGGACAGGAAAAATATTATACCTATATATTTTGGTTTCTGGTAAGCGCCCCGGTCATCTTCCTTAAATAAATCCTGATTTCCTTCCAGCTTTTTTCTTTCTTCTTTAATCCAGATAAGAGACATCATCAAACCTATAACAATTGAAAAAAGAATGGCGCCAATAGCCCTGGCTATACCGAGATCATAGCCAAGCAGCCTCGCGGTATATACTATTGCCAGAATATTTATGGCCGGACCGGAATATAAAAAAGCTATGGCAGGACCGAGACCGGCCCCTCTTTTTCTTATTCCCGCAAACAGGGGAAGAATCGTACAGGAGCACACTGCAAGAATTGCACCTGATACAGAAGCAACGCCGTATGACAGCCATTTTTTTGCCTTTGGGCCAAAGTATTTTAGAATTGCCCCTTTTGAAATAAAAACCGCAATGGCGCCCGCAATAAAAAATGCAGGTATAAGGCATGTAAGCACATGTGCCGAAAGATATTCAAGAAGCCCGTACCATCCGCTTTTAATTGCTCCTATAAATATTTCCATCTAATCCTTTATCCCTTTAAGAAAATTTAATATATTTTTTTCAATGTCATTTCTTACTTCCATGAATTTTTCAAATTTAAATTCCGTACCCCCTTCAACAAGAGCAGGGTCCTCAATATCCCAGTGAATGTACTCCGCTTTACCCGGAAATAATGGGCAGGATTCCTTCGCATTGTCACAAACGGTAATAACATAATCAAAACTTTGACTGATGAATTTTTTTACACTCTTTGATTTCTGGCCGGATATATCGATTCCCTTTGCTGCCATAACCCTTACTGCTAACGAGTTTAACGCTACAGGATAAATGCCGGCACTTTTTATTTCCCAGTCTTTTTTATATTTTTTAAAGAAGCCTTCCGCCATCTGGCTCCTGCAGGAATTGCCGGTACATAAAATTAATATTCTCTTTTTCTTTTTAAAATTTATATTCATATTGATTAAATCCTCTAATATATGATATCTGCAATATCGGGATCAGGATTGATACAAGATTCCAAATCAGGCTCCGCATAATTTTTTACGGTTGACCTTATATACTCTACTCTGGTCTTTTTTTATTTCATTGTCTTCTTTTATCATTGCAAAGATGTTTTCAAGTATCTCTTTTATCTTTATATCGAGATCTGGATTCATATTGTAATTAACCCATTTACCATCTTTATCAAAGGCAATTAAATTATTATTTTCTAAGATTTTTAAATGACTTGATATGGTGGGCTGGGAAAGCCCTATCATATCTCTGATTTCACACACACATAAATCTTTCCTTTCGCTTAATAAATAGAGAATCCTGATCCTATTTTCATCGGCCAGTGCTTTTAAAACTCTTGTCATATTTTTTAAAGTATTCATTTTAACCTCCGTAAATTAAGATAAATTATAATTACATATTTAAATATGTCAATATATTATTTTAAATAATTTATTGCATTGCCTTAAAATTATTTTTACTTTTTAAGAAAATTTATATTAAAAGAATAGCCTTAGCGGTTTATGGGCTTGGGTAAGGGTTATAATATGCAGCGTTTTGATAAAGATATTTTTAATAAGCCGCTCTAAAAAATAGAGAAATAAGTTTACATTAAATACTAAGATCAATTTTGCAATTGATCTTAGTATTTAAACTTAAATTTTATCCTGACATTCAGCCGTATTACTGCTCTAACTACTTCTTCGGAACTCAAAGATAAGAAGAATTAAGCTGATTATAAAAACAGCCAGAAGCGCCC
>CAYRJH010000024.1:6259-16593 GCA_964424685.1 uncultured Actinomycetota bacterium
CGGAACTCAAAGATAAGAAGAATTAAGCTGATTATAAAAACAGCCAGAAGCGCCCCTCCGGTAATATAGATATTAAGGCCTCCTACAAAACCAATAACCTTGTCTAATATTTTAGACCATTCAAAAAGGTTTAGGAATTTATTTACTACAGCCGCAATTGAAAAAAGGATTATTTTCAGCAGTACTAAAACCACTACCACACGGTTAAATTTATTCATTTCTCACCTCCCTTTTTATTATTTTTAAGCAGTTTTTAATCTTACTCTTCTAAAGACATTTTTTTTTAGTTAAATAAACATTATAAATTTATAAGATAATTGAATATTAATTATACTATTATATCCTAAATTTAAATAAAGGTTTTTAAAAATAAAAATTTCTTTTTATCCCTTAAGAACGCCAAGCGGCCTTAGCCTTACTGCCTTTTTTGATATTCCAGCATTGTGGGCAACATCCACTACCTTGCTTACATCCTTATAAGCCTGCGGAGCTTCTTCTGCCAGCCCCGACATACTTCCGGCCATAACCACGATTCCCTTCTTGTCAAAAAGGTCTCTTTTGAGCTCACTACCCTGAATGATTTTTTTTGCTTTGGACCTGCTCATGAGCCTTCCCGCTCCGTGGCAGGTGGAGCCAAAACTCTCACTCATGGCCTCCTCGGTCCCCAGGAGTATAAAAGAGTAACGGCCCATATCTCCCGGGATTATTACAGGCTGGCCGATGCTTTTATACCGTTCCGGAATATCCTTATGTCCCGGAGGATAAGCCCTTGTGGCGCCTTTTCTGTGTACGCATACTTTATCTACTTTACCATTAATATTATGCTCTTCAATTTTTGCTATGTTGTGAGATACATCATAGACGGTACTTATGCCTAATTTCTCCTGGGATTTTCCAAAAAATCTTTCTAAAGCTTCACTTACCCAGTGGGCAAGACAGTGCCTGTTAACCATGGCATAGTTAATTGCACAAATCATTGCACCATAGTATCTTTTCCCTTCGGGGGAAGACAAAGGGGCGCAGGCTAGCTGCCTATCCTTAAGTTTTATTCCATATTTTTCGGCAGCCTGCTGCATCACTCTTATATAATCACTGCATATCTGATGCCCGAGCCCTCTTGAACCTGAATGTATCATAATAGTTATTTGATCCTTTTTAAGACCCATAATTTCTGCAGCTTCAGCATCATAAACCTCATCTACTGCCTGGATCTCCACGAAATGATTGCCGGAGCCAAGGGTCCCCACCTGATCCATTCCCCTATCCAGTGCAAGATTGCTGACAAAATCAGTATTGGCACCCTCCATACGTCCTCTTTCCTCTATAAAAAATTTATCTTCCTCCTGTCCATAACCGTCTTTAACCGCCCAATTCACGCCCTCTCTCAACAATTGGATCATCTGGTTTCTTGACAATCTTATTTTCCCTTTACTGCCCACTCCCTTTGGTATGCTGAATGAGAGAATACTCATTATTTCTTCAAGTTTATCCTTAATATCATCTACGCTTAAACCGGTACGTAGAGTTCTCACTCCGCAGGATATGTCAAAGCCGACTCCCCCGGGTGAGATAACTCCTTTTTCTTCCCCGAATGCAGCAACTCCCCCTATAGGAAATCCATACCCGTAATGTATGTCAGGCATGGCAAAAGAAGCTTTTATAATCCCGGGAAGTGTGGCAACATTTATTACCTGATCCAAAGTCTTTTCACCTGCGGCATGTTCCAGGAGCTCTTTATCGGCAAAAATTATTCCCGGAACTCTCATTCCATATTCTTCATCTTTTTCTATTTCCCATTTGTAATCACTTATTTTTTTAATCCTGTAATCGCTCATTCTAAACCCACTCCTTTGCTATACATCAAAAATAATCCTGCCTTTCCAGTTATAATTTACTCCGCCTTCCTTTATTTCAAGCGCATGGTAAGTCGGGGCTTTAATAGCTATTTTTATTTCATGCCTGGAAAAGTCTATTTTCTCCCCGTAAATTTCAGCCTCAAGCACGGAAGCGTTACCCTTCTTTTCAATTTTACTGACTTTGAATTTTGAAAATAAGATATTATTAACCTCATACAGATAAAGTAATTTTTCCAGCCATAATATTAATAGATCTTCGTAGCCGGTATTCTTTTGGGATATCCTGACTCTCTTTTTTTCCAGAGGTTTTACCGACTCCGGATCACACATAATAGAAAACATCCCGGCTGCAGCATTCTCAAATAATTCTGCCGGTGTATTTCCGTAAAACTTTATACCGGTATCAGAGAGGTGGTCAATATACCTATATTTTTTGACTGCTTTTTTTGTGTCCATATCCAATCATGATTTCGCTGTAAAACATTCTTAAGGCCCTGGCTAAGATTGTTTTAAAATAAATCTTAGCGATCTTAAAAATAAATTTAATCTCTGCTTTCTTTTAAAAAAATTTAATGACTTATGCTGTATATTTTATCAGTAAATTTTAAAATTTATATTCTTTAAAAATTTAAATGAATAATATTTCAACTCTGTAAACTAATTTAATTGAAAATAAATCCTATTTTGTTTAAAATAAGACAAATTATCTTTGGCAAATATTATAATTAATGCTTGAACTTACATATAAGCAAAATATAAAATCACTAAAACCTACTTATTATCCCAAATATAATATATATAATATATCGCTTCCCGGGCTCAAATCAGCACCGTTTAAAAAACAAAAAGAAAATCTTTTTTTAAGGAGATTGATATGAATGATAAAAAAAGTCCCGCAATACCCGTTATCAATATTCAGGGACAAAACTGTACCGGCTGCGTAACTTCTACAATCTGCTCCGAATATCCTTCAATTAAGAACATACTGCTTCAGGATATAATCCCTGGATTCAAGCTCGAATTTATATTCCATCCCAATATTATGACTGCAAGCGGAAATCTTGCCATGGAAATACTTGAAAAATCCTCCAGTAAAAAGGGTTATGTTTTAATTATAGATGGAGCCATACCGACCGGCAATAATGGAATTTATTGCATCACAGGAGAAAAGGACGGCAAAAAATACACCATACTCGAAGAAGCACTGAGGCTTGCACCAAACGCAATGCTCGTAATAGCTCTTGGAACCTGCGCGGCATTTGGAGGGATTGCTGCCGCAAATCCCAATCTAACCGGAGCAAAGAGCGTGGGAGAAATTTTTTTGGCCAATGATATTAAAACTCCGCTTGTAAATATTCCGGGCTGCCCTCCCCATCCGGACTGGCTATTCGGCACCATTGAAGAAATCCTTACAAAGGGTCTGGAAAATCTGGAGCTTGATGATTTTAAAAGGCCTAAAATATATTACGGGAAATTGATCCATGAGAATTGCCCGAACAGGGCTTACTTTGATGAAGGTAAATTTGCCAAAAAACCGGGGGACGAGGGCTGTCTTTATGAGCTGGGATGCAAAGGCTCTATAACCTATGCCGATTGCCCCACAAGACAATGGAACGGCAGAACAAACTGGGTGATCGGAAGCGGAGCTCCATGTAACGGCTGTACATCTCCGGAATATCCCGATCTTCTGGGAGATTTCTATGAAAGAATTATAGATGTTGAAGTACCGGTAAATGAAAAGAAGGCCAAAATCCAAAAAAAATAATTATTTAGGAAGGTGAAATTTTGAAAAAAATTGTAATACACCCCATAACCAGAATAGAAGGCCACCTGAAAGTGGAAGTAATGGTGGATAATGGCGAGATAAAAGATGCCAATATCAGCGGAACCATGTTCAGGGGGATAGAAGTCATATTAAAAGGAAGAGACCCCCGGGATGCGGTTATACTGACACAGAGAATATGCGGCGTATGTCCGGAACCGCACGCCATAGCCTCGGTTACTGCAGTGGAAGATTATGCCGGCCTTTCCGATAAAATCCCTGAAAATGGGATTTTATTAAGGAATCTAATACTCGGAACCAGGACCATTGCGGACCATATTTTACATTTTTATATTTTAAGCGGGCTGGATTATGTTGACCCTGCCAGGGTTATCGAATACAGCGGCCATGACAAGGATTTAAATACATTGAAATATTTTCTCGAGCGGGGATATTCCACACCATTTTTACCCCGGGATGATATAGATTATAAGTTTGATAAAGAAACCACAAGCGCGGTAGTGGGCCATTATCTTAAGGCGCTTGATATTTACAGGAAAACCCAGGAGGCGGCTACCCTTTTTGGCGGAAAGTGGCCCCATGATGCCGCTATTGTAGCCGGCGGCGTATCCGGAAAATTAACCGCTGATAAAATAACCGGATTTATATGGAGGCTGGAAGAAATCAAAGATTTTGTTAAAAATTATTATTTACCTGATGTTGCAGCCGTAGCCAGGACATACAGCGAGTACCTTGAAATCGGAAAAGGCTGCCGGAACTTACTGGCATATGATTCATACAAGACTAAATCCAATGGAAGCTATAATGATATGCTTTTTAAAGGCGGGCTTATAAGCGATATTGATAATTACAGTGAATTTGATATCAGCAATATAACCGAAGACGTAACCCACAGCTGGTATAAGGATTCCGGGCCCCTGCATCCGGAAAGCGGTAGAACCGAGCCACTATCTGATAAGGAAGAAGGATACAGCTGGCTTAAATCTCCGAGATACAGCGGTAAAGTATATGAAGTCGGTCCCGTTGCAAATATCCTTTCGACTTATCTGGGTAAAAAAGACCCGGAAGTTAAAAAAATTGTTGATGATGCCCTATCGGAAATTGGAGGAAATATTTCTAATTTTTACTCGGTGGCAGGAAGGCATCTTGCAAGGGCACTATCTGCTGATATAATAACCGGCCAGCTTTTAAAATGGGCCATGCAGCTGAAAGCAGGAGAACCTGCCGCAGTTGAATACGACCCTCCCGCCGATGGAAAAGGCGTGGGGCTGTGTGCTGCACCGAGAGGCGCTCTGGGACACTGGTTGAACGTAGAAGAAGGCAGAATATCAAATTACCAGATAATCACTCCCACTGCCTGGAATGCGTCACCGAAAGATAAAAATGGGCAGCCGGGTCCGTATGAACAGGCGCTGATCGGCCTTAAAGTCAAAGAAAGCGAGAGCCCTATTGAAATTTTAAGGGTCATAAGAAGTTTTGATCCCTGTACCGCCTGCGCGGTTCACCTGATAACGCCAGATGGAAACCTGATTGGTAAATATAAAGTAATCTAAAAGCTTTAGATTTTTTAGGAGGTCTAATGATATTAACTGAATTTAAACCTGTAGAAGAAATACTATTAAAACTAAAAGATGAGAAAAATATTTTTATCACCGGCTGCTGCGGATGCCCCGAAGGTGCCAGAACCGGTGGAAAAGAAGTACTGGCTGATATGAAAGATAAGCTTGAAAAAGAAGGAAAAACCGTAACCGGTATACTTGAAATAGATTTTCTCTGTCAGAAAGCATTAATCCGTTCCCGCATAAAACCAAGGCTCAATGAAATAAAGAATGCAGATTCTGTACTTGTATTTTCATGCGGACTGGGCGTCCAGGCAGTAGCAGCAGTCTTAAATAAAATCTGCCATCCGGCCTTAAATACCATAACCTTCGGGGGCATCACAGGCATGTGGCAGGGCACCGAAAGATGCGATACGTGCGGTGACTGCATACTGGATTATACAGGCGGTATATGCCCGTATTCTGCCTGTCCCAAAAAGCTGGAAAATGGCGCATGTGCCGGACAGAGTAACGGGAAATGCGAAACAGACCCGGAAAGAGACTGCGGGTGGGAACTCATTTATAACAGCCTGAAAAAAATGGGCCGGCTGGACATATTAAATAAATTCATACCGCCACGGGATTATTCAAAAATATTACCTTCGGCAGAATTAAGAAAAACAAGATTATGGGCGCTCGATGAAGAGGAGATGGTTTAAATATGGAAGAATCAGGAAAAATAACATTGGAAGAATCAAAATTTGAAAAAGCGTTAAAAAATGGAAAGTTTGCAGTAACCTCCGAGTTAGGACCTCCTAAAGGAGCCGATATTGAAGAGATCAAAGAAGCAGCAGAAATCTTAAGGGGCATTACAGATGGAATAAATGTAACCGACCTTCAGAGTTCGGTAATGCGTCTCGGTTCGCTTGCAACCTGCCATTTTTTAAAGGAATGGGGGCTCGATCCCATATTCCAGGTTACCTGCAGGGACAGAAACAGGCTTGCCCTTCAATCTGACCTTATCAGCGCTTATGTTATGGGTATAAGAAATGTCCTTGCCCTTACCGGCGACTATACCACTACAGGCGACCATCCGCAGGCTGAGCCCGTGTTTGACCTTGATTCGGTTCAGCTGTTATGGGCAATAAAAACCCTGGAAGGGGGAAAAGACCTGACAGGCAATGACCTGACCAAAAAACCTTCTTTCTTTAAGGGCGCCGTAGTGAATCCAGGTGCCGATACAGAGGCATCTTATGAGCTTCAGATTATAAAAATGAAGAAAAAAATAAATCAGGGCGCCCAATTTTTCCAGACTCAGGCCATATTTGATGCGGAAGTTTTTAAAAGGTTTATAGAAAGGATCCGTAAGGAACATATCGATGTTCCCATCCTTGCCGGTATAATTCTTTTAAAATCCGAAAAGATGGCCAATTATATGAATAAATTTGTACCGGGTGTATTTGTACCTGAGCCAACAGTAAAAAAGATGGAAGCAGCAGAAGATAAGGTTTCCATGTGTATTGAGATTGCGTCCAATCTAATAGATGAAGTCAAACCCTATTGTTCCGGGGTTCACATCCAGGCTCTCGGATGGGAAAGGCATATACCTGCCGTGGTTAAAGATATAAAATAGATACAGTGGGAGATTCAAATAACATAAATACCATTATACTCGGTGTAGGAAATATTCTGCTCGGGGACGAAGGCATAGGCATACACACTATAAAGAAGCTAAAAGAAGAAAAACGCCCTCCCGGTATTTTACTAATAGATGGTTCGACCGCAGGTTTTAGATTACTGCCTATTTTCGAAACCTATAAAAATTGCAGATTTATAATTATAGATGCCTTAAAAATATCATGTGATTCTTGTCATAATATAAATTTCAATACCCGCAATACTGAAAATAAAAAAAATATTCCCGCAAAAGGCAGCATCTACATCATTCCTTTAAATGATCTTTACGATATAATCGACTCCGGACACCGGGATAGGGACTTCATTTCATTTCACCAGACTGAACTTATAGACGTATTAAAGTTATTTAGATTGACACATAATATGAAAATTGACGGATTTCTTATCGGTATAAATATCGGTGATAATAATAAATCAGATAAACCCATTGCTTTTTCTATGGAATTATCCAGTGTAATAGAAAAAAAAATCCCTGAAATTATAAAATTGATTAAAAAATATATATAAAGTTACATAAGTAAAAAAATTTAATTACGCTTGTATAACCCCACCAGCTGTGCTTTTGCCACTATATTCTCCTCCATCTTATGTTCAATATCTGCTATTCTGGCAGAAGCATCAAGGTCCAGGGTAATATCCAGTGCAAAAAGTTTAAAGAAATAGCGGTGGGTCCCGTAAGGAGGGCATGGTGCGCAGTATCCGGGTCTCCCCGAGTCGGTCATCCCCTCTGCTGCATTCTCCGGACAGCTGTTTTTTAGAATTTCCTTTGTATCCGGGTCAATATTCCATACAGTCCAGTGAATAAAGGTTCCTCCCGGAGCATCAGGGTCATCTACAATTAGAACCAGGCTTTTCGCATTTACCGGGACATCGCCTATAATTAAAGGTGGGTTTACATTCTCCCCATCACAGGTATATTCCGGCGGTATTAATTCATTGTCTTTAAAAGCAGGGCTTTCAATTTTCATTTTATTCCCTCCCTCTTATTGAATACAGATCTTTTCAACACTGATTAATGTTATCACTTTTTATTATTAATTTATAGATTGTTAGAAATTTGGTAGTGGGTCAATTTGACTCAATTAATTTTACAATGTCTTTTATACTCCAAAAGTAGCTAATATCTGTTCGATTAACTTAAAGAATCCTTAAAATATGTTTAAATTATTTTTCCCAACGTGCCTTCGCAGCTTTTTGTGCAATCTCTTTTCTTCTTTCGGGACTAAGTTTTTTGGCACGAGCTTTACCACCCTTCAAGCCGCCTAATTTCCCTAAAGCAACAGCATTGGGGTTTTTCTCTTTGGATTCTTTTTGAGAGGATTTTGGAATAAGTTTATTTGTGGTCTGCTTTACAATATCAGCAGCTATTATGTTAATATCTTCGATTTTCTTCTTGCTTGAACGCTTTTGCATAAATAAAGTATTTCATAAAATTTTATTTCTGTCTATATTTTTAAATTTCAGATTGACCCACTACCTGATATTTCCTAGCATTTTCTTTTTATCTTCTATAGGTCTTACAGCAATGATTGTTCTGTTAATTTTTAAAGTGATTTAATTAATAAATGCAAATATTTTTTAACTCTTATCACACGCTAAATTTTTCCATATCCAACTACCTCCCCTTACCTTTCCAGGATCTTTTCCAAGTTTACCTATCCACATACCCCTAATAGTCTCAGCATCCAAATCAGCCAGCATATGAAAGGTCCCATACCAGCTTTTACCAGCCCAGTTTGTTTTCCAAATACCTTGGATTGTACCATCTGAATACAATCTGCCTTTAATTGAATAATTATGAATATCTGAACGTGTTCGCCCTCTGATAAAAGTGCCTATCTGGTTAATATCTAATATATCTTTACCTTCTTCACTTTCATCTTCATCATAATAAGACCAAGTTGTACTCCATATTTTAGGTAATTTTCTAATTTTCATCCTACCAAAATAGTAAGTTAAAAAACCAACTAAATATTCGCCAATAAATTTTAGAAAAGCACCTATAACCACTCCAATAATTGGAACAACCCACAGCACTAAAGCATTTGTTTTTGATTTCATATTGTTAGTACTTTCGCTACTTGTCTGCATGCTTTTTGCGCAGGAAATCAGGGAAAATATAGTAAGTAAAATAATTAATACAAATAAAAATTTACGCATTTTATACCGCTCCTAAGTGGATCTTAAAAATTTTTAATTGTTTTTAACTCTACTAGTCTTGGAGAAAATTTATCATTAAGAGAAATAATATAATAAATTAAAACATAGTTAAGATTTTTAATAAAGCATTTTTAAGCAATCAAGAAAATAAAATTATAATTACAGTAGCCCTTTTTGCTTAAAGGCTCTCATGCCGTTTTCTACATCTATGTTGGCCAGGGTAATGTAAATTGTCATTGTGCTGATTTCGCAATTTACCATGGCAATTTCCTTACTTTATGGCCTCTTTGTTCTACTAAGCGTTCAGCAAATTCTCTTGAACCATATGGCACCCTAATGGCTGTAACCATGATGTATCCTTCTTCAGTTATTGTCCCTTTTGATGGGATAGGTTCATATTTATTTTTTCCTTCTAGCATTTTTTTAACTCAACATTTGAATAAGTTAAGCTTGATAAGCAATGGCCTTTGTTGTCGAAAAGTTTTAAATCAATATCAGGAAACGGTTCTATTTTCCAAATACTTAGGAGACGCTGTAAAACACCCCAGAGCTGATGTTTATATTTGACCTTAGTCTCTACATCAACGAGATCATACCTCTCTCTCCATTCCCTAGTATTAGTTCTGGGGAAATTCCAATGTGTTTTTCAAAAGACTGAAGTTGTATCGTCATAATATTGGAGTCCTTGTTGCAAGAGAACTCGTTAACTTTAAACCATCCAATCTGCCAAGAGCAACAGCAGCAGGATTTTTGATATGCTCAGTAGCAGCCTGTTTGACTATGCGAAAAGCTATGGAATTTAAGTCTTCGCTTTTTTATTTTGATTGACCGCTTTGGTATGAATAAGGTATTTCATAAGAATTTATTTCTGTCTATAAATTTATTTTTCAAATTGACCCACTACCAAAAATTTTAAAAAAATAGAAAATAACAAATTCAAACTTTTATCATCTATATTTATCTATTATTCTATTACATGGTATCGTTCCTCTCCCAGCCAATATTAAAACTTTTTAAAAACCCTGTAATTTAAAATTCATAATAGGTAGATAATATGATAAAATGAAAAACTGTTAGCTATATAAAAAATATAGGAAAAATGATGGACAAAGAATTATCAGAAAAAATTAATAAAAAGCTAAAAGAAGCCGGACATTTAAGGAATTTAAACAGCAAAGACTTTAGATTTAAAACCTGGCACGCCAGCACCATGAACCTTTTAAAAATGCTTCCTTCGGATTTCACCAGGGATATAAATGATTTTAAAAAGTTAACCTTTACCGATACTAAATATCATCG
>CAYRJH010000025.1:0-6105 GCA_964424685.1 uncultured Actinomycetota bacterium
TTATCCGGATTTTCTTTTTTTAATCTGTGTATTATGCCTATCTCTGTCCCGATTATAAAATTCTTTTTTTGACTTTTTTTTACATATTTGAGCATTCCTCCTGTGGAAACTACCTTATCGGCGATATCTATTACATCGGGCGTACATTCAGGATGAACAATAACTGCAGCATCCAGATGCTCTTTTTTAAGCCGGATAATATCTTTTATATTAATCATAACATGGGTCGGGCAATATCCGTTCCATAAAATAAATTCCCTCCCTGTCTGTTTCTGTACATAACTTCCCAGATATTTATCGGGTATGAATATTATTTTTTTATTTTCAGGAATGGATTTTACCACATTTACAGCATTGGAAGATGTGCAGCAGATATCACTTAGTGCCTTTACTCCGGCGGAGGTGTTTACATAACATACAACCACCGCACTGGGGTATCTGTCTTTTAATTTTTTAAGCTGGGCTGTATTTATCATATCAGCCATCGGGCATCCGCTGTTTTTGTCGGGGAGGATAACTTTTTTTCCGGGAGATAAGATTTTAGCAGTTTCAGCCATAAAATGGACTCCGCAGAATACTATAATCTTTTTATTTGTTTTAGCTGCTTCAACGCTTAACTGGAAAGAATCTCCGGTAAAATCAGCGATGTCCTGAACTTCACCGATCTGATAATTGTGCGCCAGTATAACGGCATCCTTTTCTGCTTTAAGCTTAATTATCCTGTTTATAATTTCTATATTTAAATTCATAATCCCTATCCCGGTTATATTGCCGGTGCTTTTGTTATTTTAAAACAACATCTGTAAAATTAAAACAGGCACTTTGCTTAAACATAATATATGGGAGTAAATTATTCTTCATCCATCAATACTATCCTAATGAAAAAATATAAAATTCTGCCGGCATGAAAGATTTATTTATTTTTCTTTTAATGCTATTATTTCAAATTCAGATAAAATTAATTATAAATTAAAATTTAAAAATAATTTTTTATAACGGTGATAATTACTTGAAGCTGATTATAAGCGAAAAAGAAATAGCTGCTAAAAGAATTGCACAGATACTTGCGGGAGATGGCGTAAGCGAAGAAAAAGTATATGGTATTCCTGTATATCATTTTAAACTTGGCGGGGAAGATTACAGCGTTGTTGGGCTTAAGGGTCATATACTGAAGGTTGATTACCCTAAAGAATATGCGAACTGGTTTAAAGTAGATCCTGCGGATCTTATTGATGCTGAAATAGAAAAAGTCCCTATCCAAAAGAAAATAATCCAGGCACTTAAAAAAGTTTCAGGTGATGCAGACGAGATCATAGTGGCTACTGACTATGATAGAGAAGGAGAGCTTATCGGTTATGATGCGATGCAGACAGTAAAAGAAAATAATGCGATTGCTCCTGCCAGAAGGGCGAAATTTTCTGCAATCACACCCAGGGATATAAATGAGGCATTCTCAAAACCAGGCAAAATTGATTTAAACCTTGCTTTTGCCGGAAGGGCAAGGCAGGATATAGATTTGATATGGGGGGCGACTCTTACCCGCTTTATATCTCTTGCAACTTATCAGATTAAAGACAAATTTTTGTCGGTGGGGAGAGTGCAGACACCTACCCTTGCTCTTATTGTTGATAGAGAGCTGGAGATAAAATCATTTATCCCCACTCCTTACTGGGTCATAAATGTAAAACTTAGAACTGAATCAGGAGAGGAATTTGAAGCCAGTCATAAAACAAAAAAATTCCTAAAAAAAGAAGATGCGCAGGCCGCATACGAAAGATTGAGCGATAATGGAGTCGTACTTAAGATAAATGAAAATATAAAAGATATAAAACCCCTTGCTCCTTTCAACACAACGGCACTTATAATGAGCGGAAGTTCAATGGGGTTCACAGCTTCAAAGACAATAAATATTGCTGAGAGCCTATACATGAATGGTTATATAAGTTACCCGCGAACCGATAATACCGTTTACCCTTCATCTATTGATTTAAAAGAAATTGTAAAAATGCTGGGCACCACAGATGAGTATCGCAGTATGTCCGGGAAAGTACTGGCTCAAAAGAATATAGTGGCAAGCCGCGGTAAAAAAAGATCTACTGATCATCCGCCAATCTATCCTACTTCAATTGCTGGAAAAAATAACCTGACCGGTGACGAATGGAAACTTTATGATTTGATTGTAAGGAGATTTATATGCACGCTGCTTCCCGCGGCAAAGATTAAAAATATTTCTGCATATATTGATATAAACGGGGAGCTGTTTGTTGCAAGCGGTTCTAATACTATAGAGGCAAACTGGATTGAATTTTACCCGTACTATAAATATAAAGATATATATATTCCCGAGCTTTCCGAGAATCAAACCCTTGCGGTTATATCAAAGAATCTACTGGATAAAGAAACAAAACCGCCTGCCAGATATACCCAGGGGAAGCTGGTTGAAAAAATGGAAGAGCTGGGACTTGGGACAAAAGCAACACGCCATACGATTATCCAGAATTTAATGTATAGAGGCTACGCAAGCGGGAACCCCCTTTGCCCTTCCGAAAAAGCTATTGCAGTGGTAAAAATGCTTAAGAAACATGCCGAGAAAATATCATCTCCCGATATGACTTCCGAGCTTGAGATGTATATGGATGGTATTGTGAGCGGGGATGAAGCAAAAGAAGATGTTGTGGACAGATCCAGAAAAATGTTAAAGGATGTCATGGCTAATCTCCAAAACGAGAAGGATGAAATATCACAGGAAATAAAAAAAGGAATAAAAGAAGATTTAATCATAGGCAAGTGCATGGGTGAAAACTGTGAGGGAAATCTAATTGTCAGGACTTCAAGAAAAACAAAAAAAAGATTTGTCGGGTGTAACGCATATCCGGAATGCAGAACTACATTTTCTCTTCCGCAGAAAGGCTACCTTGTTACAACCAGAGAAGAATGCAAACACTGCGGCTATCCCATGGTTAAAATTATAAATAAGGGAAGAAAACCCTGGGATTTATGTATAAACCCCGATTGCCCCGGAAAAGATGAAAAATATAAAAATTACAACAATAACAGAAGAAATCAGAAAACTCCTGATTAAGGCGAGTTTTGATCTTCCCGATGACATTATAGAAGCTGTAAAAAATGCTGTTAAAAAAGAAAAAAGTCATAGAGCCGGAGAGATTCTAAAGCTTATTTTAGAAAATGCAAAAATTGCCAGGGAACAGAAACTCCCGCTGTGCCAGGATTGCGGCCTGGTCTACATTGATATAAGTATCGGAAGAGATATCTGCATTGAAGAAAGCGGCTCCCTTAATAATTTAATAAATCAAATGGTGGCAGAAACTTATAATAGCAATTACTTAAGAAAATCGGTTGTATCTGACCCCCTTTATGAGAGAAAAAATACATCAGGGAATATACCTGCAATAATTCACACAGACTTTACAAAGGATACATTTCTTAATCTTAAAGTATGTTTAAAAGGCGGCGGCAGCGAAAATTGCTCCTATCTTTATATGCTCAACCCTTCAACCGGCGAGGATGAAATAATAAAACTTATTTTAAGTCAGATTAAAAAAAGTGTTACCGGATGCTGTCCGCCGGTAATAATAGGAATAGGAATAGGCGGTTCATCCTCCGAGGTTACCCGTCTGGCAAGAATTGCCGGTTTCAGAAATCTTAAGTATAGAAATCCTGACAGAAGATACGGAAAATTGGAAGAAAAAATATTAAATGCAGTAAATGAAACCGGAATAGGGCCCCAGGGTCTTGGCGGGAGGACAACTGCCCTTGCCTGTAATATAGAATATGCGCCATGTCACATGGCTTCACTGCCGCTGGCGGTTTTTTTCGGCTGCCACTCCACAAGAAGAGCAGATTCAAAAATATCGCCGCCGTAAATATCATAAGCTACGAATAAAGGCAAATTTTCTACTTCAATCTTATAGATGGCCTCGGGTCCAAGGTCATTATAAGCAATAGCTTTTATATCTTTTACTTTTGTCGAGAGATATGCTGAAATACCGCCTACCAGTACCAGGTAAACTGATCTATGTTTTTTTAAAAGGTCTATTATTTTATCACTTCTCCTGCCTTTCCCGATCATAGCTTTAAGACCTTCCTTTAAAAGCGGTTCGGTTAAATCATCCATTCTTCTGCTGGTGGTCGGTCCTATACCCCCGCTTTTTTTACCGGGCGGGGTTGGAGACGGACCTACATAAAATATGGTGCTGTTTTTTAAATCAACGGGCAGCTTTTTATTGGAAACAATATTTTCCACAATTCTTTTATGAGCCGCATCTCTTGCTCCGAGAATGGTTCCGCTTAAATAAATGGTATCACCGGCTTTTAGTTTTTTGATTTTTTCTTCAGTAAGCGGTGTAGATAATTTATAAGTGCCGTAAGTTCTGCTTTTCATCTATGCACAAACTTCCCAATTCTTTTAAGATTTACCAATCAATGTTTTAACAGTCAGCAATATATTAATCATCACTATTAAAAAATCTGTCTCTTTTAAAATAATTATCATAAGAATAAAAGGGTTTTCCGCGAGGGGGCGGCCTCCTGCCTCTTTTTGAACTGAAAATTATTACAAAAATTATAAATATTATAAATAAAACTATAATACCTAAAATCACAATTAAGAAATAAGTTAGAAGTTTTGTTTTCTTTCCTTCTATGGATATTTTTTTCTCCTGGCTATATTTAATGTTCCATATTGCAATATTGCTGTCTCCTATTATATCTGCATTATGTTTGGTTATTTTTACAGGAAACTTCACCTGGTAAGTTATATTTAAAATATCGCTGTCTGCCTTTACAAGATCATCAATCCGCTTATAATCGGAATTTATATCTAAAGAAGAAAGCAGTATGTCGTCTATTTTCATATCTATATAGTCTTCGAAGAAATATTCGCTGTAAAAAAAATAATCAGCTTTTTCAAGTCTGGCATAAAATCTTTCCGGGGGAGTTTCAGAGAAATTGTCTATGGAAATATGCTGAAGAAAATTTACATCTTCAAAATTAATGGTAGAGGTAAAATGAGTATATTCGCCTTCATCGGATACTTTTAGCTCTCCTTCCGGTAGGCCCTCAAGTATTTTATCGTAAAGAGATTGATTCTGGCTAAGAATGATTTCACTCTTCTGCAGGTATTCTGTTTTTACTGCTATATCGATAGTCCTGGTTCCCGAATAATCAGCATTTATCTGGGTATAAATATCAATTAGAGTCTGGTCACAGGAAGTTATAAATGGAGTTATAAGAATAAATAAGATAAGAACTATAAAAATTTTTAAATATTTTAATTTTATCATAATCTTTTTACCATACTCATAAGTAATTTTAGCATATTGAATATTAATATTGTATAAGAAGTTAGGGGTATATTAAAAGAAAATCAATTAAAGATAAAATGAAACATTTATGGTTTTATTGACGTTTATAACTAATGTGTTAGCATATAAAATCAATTATTAAGATTGATTTTTATTTAGCAGAATACAGAGAAGAATATAGCTCTTTTTAAAAAATAATCTTCTTAAAATATAAAACTAAAATTAATTTAGAAGGGATAAGTGGATTAGTAGTGAGGCTGTATATTGGCTACGATATAGGATCAATAAGCATAAACAGGGTAATAATTAATGAAAAAAAGGAGATAATAGAAGTACTTCCTTATACAAGGCACTTTGGCGAGCCGGTAAAATCATTAAAAAATGATATAGAATTAATATCTAAAAGCATGTACAGAGATAAAATAAGCGGTATAGGCATTACCGGTTCGGGAGGAAAAGAAATCGCTTCAATACCCGGTTTTGAATTTGTTAATGAGATAGAAGCAATAATCAGTTCTATAAAATTTTTATATCATGATGCGAAAACGGTTATTGAAATTGGAGGTCAGGATTCCAAGTTTATTGATCTTGCGTACGGCGATTACGCCATGAATGAATTATGTGCGGCAGGAACGGGTTCTTTCCTTGACCAGCAGGCTTCAAGATTTGGCCTGACCATAGAAGAATTTGTACAGCTGGCATTGAAGTCAAAAAATCCTTCCACTATTGCAGGGAGATGCAGTGTATTTGCTAAATCGGATATGATCCATCTGCAGCAGGA
>CAYRJH010000025.1:6205-14881 GCA_964424685.1 uncultured Actinomycetota bacterium
CTTATAGAAAAAGTTTATTTAAGAACGGCAGGAAGGCCCATAGAAGCGGTACGGCAGGGAGTCCGGATAATCGGAGAAAAAGTGGGGGATAAAATCAATGTCAAAGGTGCCGGTACCACAGGTTCTGGCAGATATTTAATAGGTGATTTTGTAGGCGCTGATATAGTAATAAATGAAATAACCGCTCAGGCAAAAGCGGCAGCTGATATCGACGACTCAGTTGATACGATTTTTGAGATCGGGGGGCAGGATTCAAAATACATATCACTGGAAAATGGCGTGGTCATTGATTTTGAAATGAACAAGGTCTGTGCCGCAGGAACCGGTTCATTTCTTGAAGAACAGGCTGAAAGATTTGATATTAAGATTGAAGATTTTGGAGATATTGCGCTGAAGGCAAAAGACCCCATAAATCTCGGAGAACGCTGTACAGTTTTCATGGAGACCAATGTTTATTCCCATTATCAAAAAGGAGCCTGCATCGAAGACATTCTTGCCGGCCTTGCTTATTCTATTGTTATGAATTATATAAACCTGGTGGTCGGAAGAAAGAGAATAGGTAAAAAAATATTCTTCCAGGGCGCGGTTGCCTTTAATAAATCTGTTATTGCCGCATTTAGAAATTATCTGGGCAAAGATATAATTGTTCCCGAAAATCATGAAGTGACAGGAGCAATTGGAACAGCAATCGCAGTACTTGAAAACTCCCCTGAAAAAACGAGATTCAGGGGATTTGAAAATATATTAAAAGTCAGCTACAGCCACAGTTCTTTTGAATGCAAGGGATGCCCTAACTGGTGTGAAATAAAAAAGGTATCCATTAAAGGCCAGCCTCCGCTATTTTACGGAGGCAGATGTGAAAAATACGAAAAGGGAAAATCTGTAAAAAAAGATATACCGGACTATTTTGAGGAACGCGAAAGCTTTCTTTTAAACTCATATAAGCTTAAAGATAACAAAGGAGCAGAAAAAATCGGTATCCCTTACTCTATGCTTACCCATGAGTTCTACCCGTTCTGGAGCGCTTTCTTTTCTGAACTTGGTTTTGATTTTATTCTATCGGACAGGACCAATAAGAAGATAATCAATGACGGGCTCCAGTATTCCGTGGCTGAAACATGCTTTCCAATGAAAACTTTACTGGGGCATGTGCAGAATCTCCTGGAAAAAGAAGTGGATTACATATTTTTGCCCACTACCAGAGATATGCCTACCAAAAAAAATAATATCAAAGGGGAGAGGACAGGCAGTTACCCCTGTCCTTTTATTCAGGGCTCATGGTCAATTGTAAAATCATCTATGGATACGGGAAAAGTTAAAATACTGACTCCCATTTTTAATTTTAGCTATAAAGAATATATAAAGGAAAAACAGCTTGCAAGTCTTGGCAGAGAACTCGGAAGAGATAAAAAATCAATAAAAAAAGCAATAAAAGAGGCTTACTCTGCCCAGAATAAATTTTACCGGTCTGTTAAAAAAAGAGGCAAAGAAATACTGGGCAGCTTAAAAGATGACGAGATTTTAATTGTAGTATCCAGCAGGTCATATAATAGCTGTGACAGAGCAATAAGTATGGATGTCCCGAAGAAATTAAGAGAGCTTGGATTTAAAGTGATTCCTCTTGATTATCTTCCGGTAGATTCGGTTGATATCTCAAAACAATGGCCAAACCTGTACTGGGAATTCGGGGATAGGATCATGAGTGCGGCTAAAATAATTAACGGGGACAGGAGACTTTATGCGGTCTATATCACCAATTTTGGCTGCGGCCCGGATTCTTTTATATGCCAGTATTTTGAGAGGGAAATGCAAAAACCATTTTTAAAGCTGGAAGTAGACGAGCACTCGGCAGGAGCGGGAGTGATAACACGGTGCGAAGCCTTCATAGATTCCCTGATGAATATAAGGAATAAGAGAGGTTTCCTGCCGGAACAGGCAAGGCCGGATAAAAAAGATGCTGTTTTCAAAAAAAGTGAGGGCAGGAAAATATATATCCCCTATATGGGAGATGGTGCGATTGTCCTAAAACATGCTTTCAGGTCTATGGGTGTTGATTCGGAGATGCTGTACTCGGATGATGAAACGCTGAGGCTTGGCAGAAGATATACGCTGGGTAAGGAATGTTATCCGTTTATCATAACAACAGGAGATATTATCAAAACATTAAAATATAACGACCCAAAGAAATCAGCTTTTCTGATGGCGCAGACATACGGCCCCTGCCGCTTCGGTCAATATAATAAAATGCAGAAAATAATAATTAAGGAACTGGGATATGACGGCGTGCCCATAATCGCCCCTGGAGCCCCGGAGGGCAACCAGTTCTACAAAGAATATGATATGGAGGGATTAAAGGGCTATATACTTGTCATTAAGGGAATGTTAGGTATTTTTACTGTAGATTATCTCAATAAAATGCTGCGGGAAACAAGGCCTTACGAAATCAAGGAGGGGCAGACAAATAAAATTTACGAAAAGTATGTTGCAGATGTCTGCACGTCTGTAGAGGATGATTCTGTAGCGAGGATTTTAAATAAAATGGTTGATATTCTCAAAAACGCAAGAAAAGATTTTGAAGATATACCCGTTAGAAAAATAAATAAGCCCCTGGTTGGAATAGTGGGAGAAATATTTGTAAGAAATCATGCTTATAGCAATAATGATATCATAAAAGGAGTAGAAGCACTGGGCGGGGAAGTGGAAATCCCCCCGTTCGGAGAATGGACGTCCCATACTACAGCGACCAGGAAGATAGATATATTAACAAAACAAACAGACCTTTATTACAAGATTATAAAGTCATTTGGAATAAATAATAACAGCAGCGGAGAGGATGATAATTACAGGAAGCAGCTGGGTGAATTAACAGGGGATTTTATAGAAGGTATAAGATATTATACTTCAAACAGGATAATAGATAAATTCCTGCGCTACAGTCACAGCCGGCTGGAAAAACCATTAAAAGGTTTCTTGAGAGAAGATAAAGAAGCCAGTATTTATGAGATATGGGATAATGCCGAGCCTTATATAATAAGATGGTTCGGTGAAGCAGCCTTAAGCATAGGAAAATCAGTAGACTGGATCAAAAACGGTGCTGATGGGATTATAAATGTTCTGCCCTTCACCTGTATTCCTGGAAATATTGTCAATGCCGTATCTAAGAGAATAAGAGAAGAATACAAGATACCCTGGTTAAATCTCGCCTTTGACGGTCTGGAACAGGGAACAACAGAAACCCGCCTGGAGACTTTTATGTACCAGGCCAGACAATATATGGAGAAGAAGAAATAGTAAAAGGATTGTATCATTTTTGGCAATAAACGCTGCGGCCAGGCATATTCTTTTACAGATGAAAATATTCTGGCCCCTCTATTCCGTGATTGATTTTTTTATAATAAATTACAGGTTATAAAAAAATGCACACTAAAAGGTTGATTCTGATATTTTTATATGTTATTATTTCTTTCTAGTAAAGAATTAACAACATATAAAAACTGATTATGGAAAAATTTCCTAAATATTTGAAAATAGCAAGTTCTGAACTGCAATACCAGATTAATAGCTCCATAATATTTAACTATATTCGTGATAATGGCCCAATATCACGAATAAAGATATCCAATGATTTAAAAATAAGTCCTTCTGCGGTATCGAGAACCATAGATAAATTGATGGTAGAGAGATATGTTATTGAGACCGAAAAGATAAAAACAAAAGGCGGGAAAAGGCCAATGCTTATTAAGATCAAACAGGATAAAGGCTATGTTATGGGAATAGATCTGGGAAAAGAAAAATTAAAACTTGTTCTGGCTAATTTAAGCGGCGAGGTAATTGATATATACAGGGGTTTTAAAATTTTAAATGACACAAATATAGTAGATAAAATTATAGATGAAATCAGGAAAACTCTGATCAAGCATCAGCAGTATTATGGTATGGAAAAGAATGAATTCAAGGCCGTATGCGTCGGAATACCCGCCGATATTGATATGGAAAGCGGGAAAATAATAAGTGCCCCGCTTTATAAGAAATGGAAGAATTTGAATTTTAAGGATATTCTCAGAAGTGAATTTAGTATACCCGTTTATATAGAAAACGATGTAAATTTGTCTGCTATGGGAGAAAAACACTACGGTAAAGGAATAGATTTTAAAGATTTTATATTTATAGAAATAAGTAATGGGATAGGGGCAGGGATAATCAACAATAATCAGCTGTTTAGAGGTTCTTTTGGATCAGCCGGTGAAATCGGATTTACTATAATCGGTATCGAAAATCTGGGTTTTGAGGTAAAAGATAAAGGTTTTTTGGAAGAGTTTGCATCGGTACAGAGTATAAAACAGAAAGCAATAAAAGAAATTGAAAATGGCAAAAAGAGCATAATCACTGAAATCGTAAAAAATGATATTAAAAAAATAGAACCCTACACAATTTTTGAAGCAGCGGTGAAAGGTGACAAACTTGCAAATAGTATTATAAATGGGATGGTTAATTTTTTATCTGTTGGAATAATTAATTTAATTTTAATCCTAAATCCACAGATTATAATTTTAGGCGGGGATATATGCGGTCTTCCTGATGTAGATAAATTATTTCTAGAGCCAATTAAAGAAAAAATAAAAAATTCGATACCATTTAAAATTCCTGAAATCGAATTATCTTCACTTGGAGAAGATGCCGGCGTATTAGGTGCTTCTTTTTACGCCATAGATTCTCTATTTATAGATAAATTTCCTTATAAGATTGAAGAGGGAGAAGCTTCTTAAGATGAAAATAACAGAAAGGAGAAATAATCTTGGATTATATCCTGGGTGTTGACGGAGGCGGAACAAAAACATTTGTTCAAATAACAGATATATCAGGAAAAGTGATTTCTGAAAGTAAATATGGTTCAAGTAATTTTAAAAGTATGGGCATAAAGGCTGCCAGAGAAAATATCAGCAAAGCCATACTAAAAGCGATTAAAAGCATAAATCACTCAAACAAATTTACTTTTAAATATGCCTGTCTGGGATTGGCCGGTAATGATACACCAATGGACGATAATACTTACCGGAAAATAATATTTGACAGTGACATTAAAGATTATATGGACCCTGCCCATACCATTACATGCAATGATACGAGGGTTGGCCTGGCTGCAGGCAGCAATAGCAAAAATCGTATAATAATCATATGCGGTACAGGCTCCAGTTGTTTTGGCATAAATGAAGAAGGGAAAGAAGCAAAGGCTAATGGCTGGGATTACATACTTGGTGATGAAGGAAGCGGCTATGATATAGGTTTAAATGCACTCAGAGCCTGTATAAGAGCATATGACGGCAGGGGTGAGAAAACTCTCCTGTCAGTAACAATATTAGAGGACCTGGGAATCAAGAGTATAACTGAGTTAGTGGATTGGGCCTACAGCGGCACTCTTTTTAATAATAAAATTGCAGCACTTGCAAGGACTGTATGCGCAACAGCAGAGAAGGGGGATAAAATATCTGCAAAAATCCTTAAAGAAGCAGCTCTGGAAGCAGTCAATTCAATAAATGTCGTGGTAAATAAACTGAACCTTGCAGATAAAGTATTTGACCTGGTTTTTGTGGGGAAAGTATTTAAATGTGAAAAATATTTTAAATCCATAGTAATGGAAAAAATAAAAAGTAAGTTTATAAAAGTCAATTTTGTACCCCTTAGTGAAGAACCTGTCCAGGGCGCCATAAAACTGGCTCTAAAGAATTTATAACGTATTTTTGTATTTGTTATATTATTACGCTGCTATTTGTAAGCTTTTTAAACACCCGGCTGTCAGTAATTTCTTTCCTTATAGTTTAAAATTTCCTATTATTAAGATATTATTATTTTAAGCTGTTATTTAAAAACGTTATTTTTAAAACAGCCTGTCAGGAAAATTAAAACAAAATATTAAACACTAAATGTAAAGTAAAATAAGATATAAAGGCACTTTTAGCATATTTAAATTTATGATGAAAAAAGGATTATTCATAACTTTTGAAGGACTTGACGGGTCCGGAAAAACTACCCAGATAAAACTTTTAAGCAGTTACCTTAAAAGCAAAGGCTTTGATGTAGTCCTTACCATAGAGCCGGGCGGAACAGGAATAGGCGGAAAAATAAGAAAGATCCTGCTGGCTAAAGGGAATCTGGATATATCACATAAAACTGAAACATTTCTTTTTCTGGCTTCACGGGCAGAGCTGACATCAAAGGTAATAAAGCCGGCCCTGAGAGAGGGAAAGATTGTGATATGCGACCGGTTTTTTGATTCAACACTTGTTTATCAGGGTATAGCAAGGGGACTCGGTGAAAAACAGATTTTAGATATGAGCCTCTGGGCTACCAGTGGGCTGGTACCTGATATAACTTTTTTGCTTTCAATAAAAGCAGGCAAGGGTGAGGAGAGAATAAGCGATGCAAATAGGAAAAAAGATAGGATTGAACTTGAAGAAGATGATTTTAAAGAAAAGATTTACAGAGGATATCTTGAGATTGCCAGGAAAAACAAAAAAAGATTTGTAGTTATAAATGGGGAGAAAAGCATTGAAAGCATTTTTGAAGAAATAAAAAGTAAAATCTGTATGCGCCTTGAAGATATGGGATGAAAATGCTGCAAAATTTTGATTTTTTAATTGATGATGATGTTAATCAATCAAGCATGAAATCACTTTCAAAGATGATAGAAAGTGATAACATCTCACATGCATATCTTTTTTACGGAAATAATATAGAGCTGCTTTTTAAAATTGCACTGGAATTCTCTGCTTCTATTAATTGTGCGGATAAGGGATGCGGGAAATGCCTTATCTGTAAAAATACAATCAAAGGTGTATATCCAAACGTTTTAATTGTGAAACCCGAAGGCAATATAATGAGAATAGAGGAAATAGCAAAACTGCAGAAATTTATGGGATTGACTTCATATAATCCCGGTAAAAAAGTATGCATTATTAAAGAAAGCGAGCTTATGAATCAGGAAGCGGCTAACAGACTGCTTAAAACCCTGGAAGATCCTCCGGATAGCAGCAGTATATTCATATTACTTACGGAGGATATATCGGTGATGCTCCCGACAGTCGTATCAAGGTGTCTTGTTTACGGCTGGAATTTCAGATTTGAAGAGAATAGCCGTAATAAAGCTGATTTTGAAGCTATGGATAAATATCTGAATGAAGATATAAAAAAAATATTGGTGTATGGAGAAAATCACGGTGGCATTAATGTTATGTCCTTGAATTTAACGCTTAAGATAATTGAAGTGCTTAAAAAAATGGAAGCTGCCGTTAAAATAGATCTTGAAAAAGAATTTATTGAAATAAAAAAAAGTGATTTTGATAAAAGTTACATAAATAAATATATTGAGGTTCTAAAATCGAATCATAAAAGAAGGATAGGTAAATTTCATAATTTAGCTATAAGCAGGATTTTTGATATAATATCTGCCTGGCTTGAAGATATTATTGCTGTAAAATTTGGGGCGGGAGAAGGAGGCCTTAATTATAAAAAGAATTATTCTTTTATAAGTAAAAATGTAAAAAATGTTAAAATAGAAAAGATTTTTAAATTAATGAAAGTGATTGAGGAAAATAGGGGCTATCTTAATTATTCGATAAATTCCGAACTGGCCCTTGATAATATTTTCCTTCAGTTTCAGGATATATATAGATAGATAAGAGGTGAAAACCATGTCTTTAATTATAGGTATAATATTTGGGAAAAATGATACAGTGCATTACTTTGACCCTGCCGGGATTAAGCTGGGAGTCGGGGATAAGATCATTTGTAACATAGAGGATGGAGCAAAGGAAATCGGAGAAGTCGTCGTCCCTCCTGTTGATATAAGCGAAAGCGATATTATCTCTCCCTTAAACAGAGTAATAAGAAAAGCGACTTATTATGACCTATCTGTTGATGAGCTGAACCGTGACAAAGAAAAAAAAGGATTTGAAAAATTCAACCAGCTGGCTAAAAAATATAAACTAAAAATGAAGCTTATAAATGTGCACGTAATGTTTGATAAAAGCAAAATGATATTTTATTTTACCTCGGAAAAGAGGGTCGATTTCAGGGAAATGGTTAAGGAACTTGCAACTTATTTCAAAATGAGGATAGAACTGCGGCAGATCGGTGTAAGAGATGAAGCAAAAATAGTGGGGGGCCTGGGTCCCTGCGGAATGAATCTTTGCTGTAAAAGTTTTTTGACTGATTTTGAGTCAATTTCCATAAAAATGGCTAAAGACCAGAACCTTCCTTTAAATCCATTTAAAATATCAGGTGTCTGCGGAAGGTTGATGTGCTGTCTTAAGTATGAATACGATTCGTATAAAGAATTTATTGAAAATGCGCCTGAAAGGGGAATAAAAGTAAAGTGCAGTCATGGCTGCGGCGGAGTATGCGGGTATGAACCTTTAAAGAAATCCATAATTGTAGAGTTTGATAACGAAACAAGAAAATCCATCCCTCTTTCGGAAGTCGAGATTACAAATGAGAGAGTAAAAATCAAAGGCGATACTGTAGAAGAAAGTGATACTGAAAACGGTGATAAGATTGCTATGAAAGATGATGAAGAAGGAGAAAAAGAAAAAGAAGAAAACAATTGAAAATGCTAGATGATTTAATTAATTGCCGATGTAGCTCAACTGGTAGAGCAGCTCATTCGTAATGAGCAGGTTA
>CAYRJH010000026.1:0-2278 GCA_964424685.1 uncultured Actinomycetota bacterium
GCATATACATAGAGATAATGTATGGACCCTGGCTCAAAAATATATTCCTCATTTTCTCTGGCGAAGAGGTAGCCTGTTTCCGAAAAATACTCGCCATAAATTGTGAAGGCTTCCTGTGAAGTCAAACCATACACTGCTTCCCCGAGGAGTATTCCGTTATTTCTATCTCCGCCGAGATATATCTCTATTGCTGCAATCTTATCTTCTGCTAAAACCTCTTCGGGTTCTTCTTCTACGGGTTGTTCCGGTTCTTCCTCAATTATTATTTCAGGTTCATCTGAATTGATGATTTCATCTGCGGCAGGCGCTTTAAATACTGTAGCTCTTAAAATTATAAATCCAAGAAAGATTACTGCTACTGCGAGTAAAATTGTAATAATTATGATTACTGTTTTCATTTTTATCTATTTAAAGGTTAAATTTATAGATTAAATATAATGTATGATTTAAACACCTAATAAAACTTTTCTAAATATATTGATTGTTATTATATAAATAAAATTATATGATTTTTAAGTTTTAAAGTATAACAAAATGCAGCATTAATTGAAATTAATATTTTTTTAAGCTAACATTTAGTTGTTTTAGCTATAAGTATAATTATAAATAGTTCTCAATTGTAAGATTGTATCAGGCAAAAAATGAGATTATTTCTTAAAATCTTTAGTTTTATAAACATACTCCTGTATTATACCGCTTTTGCTTATTTTGATAACATTACCGGTGCCCTGGCTGTCTATAATCTGCCTGCCGGTTTCTTGAATTTTTTAAGATTTATAATTGTTTTTCTCCTGGGATTTGTGATAGGGTTTTTAATAATTTTAAGCATGAAGTCCGGAGAAAATAGGAATTATTTTGATATAAAGGCACTCATGATTACCGGCTGTATTCCTGCTGCTGCTTTAATACTTTATAAAACCGGATTGGTGGACCTTGTGGTAACAAGGTTATTCAATTCAGACCTGACTGTTTCAGAGCTTGCTTTTTATTTTTTTTCCAGGGAAACTGTATGGGCAATATGGCTTGGAATTTCAGTCGGGGCATCAATCAGATTAAAATTCAGGTCAACTGAAAGACATTTTAAGCATCAGATTAAAGAATAAATCCAAGTAACCTTAAAAGAGCATGCTGCTTACTGCTGGTAAAGAAAATCTGCATCTTTATCAATATAGGGAGAATTAGTTATATTAGTCTTTTTACCGGTAGCAAGATCTATTAAAATAATATTTTCCCGCGAACCTTTCCTTTCTTCATAAACGATATACTTGTCATCGGGTGAAAATGCCGGGTGCCCGTCTTCGTCAGAATTATCGGTCAGCCTGGTTTCATTCCGTCCATTAGAATTCATGATCCATATATCACAGTTTTTACCCGTATATCTCATGTAAGTTATCCTTGTTCCATCGGATGATACATCCGGGACCCTTCTGCGGTAGTCGTCTCCGCATAACTTTATTTTTCCTGAACCGTCATGATTCATTACATAAATATTTTCATGGCCGGTGGCTCCGGATTCATAAACAATCTTGTACTCACCGGGGTGCCCGTTTGGATGCCAGTCATGAGAATCCGGATTAAAAGTGAGCCTCTTTTGTTCCGTCCCGTCACTTTTAATTCTGTATAATTCCCAGTCCCCATCATTATAAGCTTCAAAGTATATATATTTGCTGTCATAGGACCAGCTCGGGTAAGCGCTTCTAAAATTGTTGCGTGTAATCTGTCTTTTATTTTTGCCATCCCAATCCATAACCATTATCTGCCATACACCGCCGATATCGGAAGTATAGGCGATTTTATTACCATCCGGCGATACCTCCGGATACATATCGCTGCCTGAACTATCGGTCAAGCGGGTTAGTCCTGTTCCGTCAATGTTTATGCTGAAAATATTCTCATTGCCATCTCTATTGGAGTTGAATATTAATTTTCTTACACTATGGCCCTCGCCATTCCCGGAGGTCCCATCCTCGTTTTTTTGTTCTTCTTTCAGATTTTCTTCAAGAGAATTTTTATCGATGGCCCATCCGGTTATTTTAATAGTATTATCCTGATGGAATTCCTGTGTATTGATTTGAGCATTGATTATAGCTTTTTCTTCTTTTACTCCAGAGAGAAAAATTTCTCTTATTTCATAATTAAATAAGTCGTCTTTGGAGCTGACTGCATAAATAAATAGGGTATGGGTTGAGCCGGGTTCAAGATTGGTTGACCCGTCAAGCTGGTAACCGCTGTTTAAATAATTTTGATTTTCAAGAAAGTCAACCACATCCTTCCTGGG
>CAYRJH010000026.1:2378-11369 GCA_964424685.1 uncultured Actinomycetota bacterium
TGTATAAAAATAAATATAAATATAATGAGCCGAGCCGGGAAGAAGATTAAGGTTACTATCGTTTTTAATGGTGAATTCAAAACCTGTATTTATAAAATCCCCGCCATACAGCAGGGATGCTTCCGTGGATTCAAGGTTTGAGGTTGTCTCACCCAGATATATACCATTTTCCATATCGCCATCCAGGAAGAATCTTATAGTTCCGTCTTTTATATCTTCTTCCTCTTCAGTTTTTTCTTCCTGAGCATTTTCGTTTATATTATTCTGGAGGTCTATTTGACTGGCTTCTTTATCTTCGTCCTGGGCCGGGGTATCGGAAAGAGAATCAGCATCATCATCATTTTTATCTTCTTCTTCAGTTTTGTCACCAGGGTCTTCAATCCCGGTTTTATTGCCGTCTGCAGGAATATTGTCAGGATTATCCATAAAAATTCTTTGTATATCATTCATTATTTCTATTATTAAAATAGGGAGCATCGTCTTATTATCTATATTCATTCCAATAATTTCAGCATCACGGCCCTTTTCACCTGCAGCATTTTTATTTATGCTGATAAGTGCAATGCTGAAGAGCGAGGTTATTGATAAAAATATAATTACAAGTATTATTAATATAACTTTCATAGCTATTTTAAGCTTCTTCCGGTTTTATAATTTTTAATATTTTAATATAAAATTTTATTAATATAATTATATATAGTTAAAAAATTTTTTTTAAAATAAAATAGTTATAAAAAATATTATTATTTCACAGTATCAATTATATAAATAAGCAAGTAAAATAAAAAGGTATTATATTTTTAGGGCTTTTAACTATGAGCAGGATATTTATAGCGGGTATGAGCCCGCTTCCATTTGAAAATGACAGAAAAGTATATGGGACCGGTATAAGGACCTGGCAGTTTATACTGCCGCTTCTGCAGAGAGGGCATAAAATATGCGTATGCAATTATGCTATTCCATCAGCATACCCTGAAGATTTTAATTCAAAATATGTAAAGGATTTTATTTACAGAGATGATTTAGAACATAATAAAAATTTTACCGGTTCCAGTTCTCGCGGGAAGACGGGGGAAACAGAAGACGACGGGCCTCTAATTGAGGAAGGTGAGTCCAATACAGGGTATAATTTTGAGTACAACATACTAAAAAAAGAGGATTTTGAGAATATTGAACTTTTGTCCGGAATTTTTACTGAATTTAAGCCTGACTGTGTAATAGGCTGCACATTTTATCCTTCGTATATAATGTCAAGATTACTTAATAATAATAATATAATCCCGTTCTGGGCGGATTTATTCGGCCATGTAATGGCTGAAGCGCAGGCCCGCGCTTACATGGATGAAGATGACGCGTGCCTTTTTCATTACTGGAACAGTGAATATAATATAATATCAGATGCCGATATATTTTCATGTGTGTCATCAAGGCAGAAGTATGCTTTAATAGGCGAGCTGGGAGCAGCCGGGAGACTTAACAGGCATACATCCGGTTATGATTTTGCCGGTATAATTCCCTGCGGTATTCCTGCAGACGGGTACAGGCATACTAAAAATGTCATTAGAGGGAAATATGGAGTAGAGGATGAAGATTTTGTAGTACTGTGGACGGGGGGATATAATACCTGGGCCGATGTTGATACTTTATTCAAAGGGCTTGTGTCTGCAATGGAAAAAAACCCTAAAATTAAATTTGTATCTACCGGGGGCGAGATCCCAGAACAGGACTTGAAAACTTATCCATATTTCCTTTCCATGATAAACGGAAGCTTCTATAAAGATAGATTTATAATGAAAGGCTGGGTACCGGGAGAAGATGTACCGAATTATTACCTTGAAGCAGATGTTGGCATAAACGTTGATAAAGATATCTACGAGGTAAGATTGGGCAGCAAGAATCGTATCCTGGACTGGTTCAGGGCAGGATTATGCGTACTGTCTTCAAATGTATGCGAGCTGACCGATATCATGGGAAAAGAAAAGATTGGCTATACGTTTAAACCTTATGATTATAAAGATTTAAGCGAGAAATTGATCTACCTGGCCGGACACAGGGACGAGGTGGCAAAAACCGCAGGTTCAGGGAAAGAATATGCGCTGGCTAATTTTAATTTTGATAAAACTACGGTCCAGCTGCAGGAATGGGTAGAAAAACCTTGCTTTTCTCCGGACAGGAAAAAAGAAAGAAAATTACTTCTAAACAGGGAAGAAGCCCTTAATAATTTGGAAAAGATAACCTCTTCCCAGAATAAGATGATAGAAGAGAGAGACAGGCGGATATCAGAGCTTGAAAGTATTGTAAAAAGAAGTTTCCCGTATAGAGTTTATGCATATTTAAAAATTATTAAGAGAAAAATATCCGGTTAAATAAAAATAAACAATTCCTGTTTCTACTTTTTAATATATCTAGATCTGTGTTATGGATAATATGAGTATCAAAAGCTTAATAGTAATTGTGACTTATAACAGTGAGGATTTTATTGAAAAATGCCTCCGCTCAATAATTGCGCAGAACTATAAGGACTGGTTCCTGGTTATAATCGATAATGCTTCTGGTGATAACACTGCTGTAAAAATCAGAGAGTTCAGGAATATGTATCCTGAAATAACCACTCATAATTTCAAACTGATTGTTCTTAAAAAGAATATCGGATTTGCAGCGGCAGTAAATTATGCGGTATTTAATTTTGCAGCAGAGAAGAAAAAGGACATAGAAGAGCATCTCGAATTTTTAGTGTTATTGAATCCGGACATATATTTAAATAGAGATGCCCTAAAAAAAATAATTTCAACTTTTGATACAGTAAATGAAAAAGAATCTTTACCGGTTAAAATCGGAGCAGCCGGAGGGCTTATCCTTGATTATAAAGGGGGTACTGTCCAGCATCTGGGTGGAAAAATCAGTGATAATTTTATTACTTATCATATTGGTTTTGGGAAAAACTATCCTGATTTAAAAAAGGGATTAAAACAGGAAAAAGTTGAAGGCGGCAAGTTTAATTTTGCTGAAAAGACAAAAGATGTGGATTATATTACGGGAGCGTTTTTTGTGGCAGACTTTAAGTTGTTTAAAAAAATGAGCGGGTTTGATACAGGATACCGGCCTGTATATTTTGAAGAGCTTGATTATTGCCTCAAACTTAAAAAAATGGGAAGAAAAATCACGGTAAACCCTGATTCTATTGCAAAGCATTTTGAAGGCGCGTCTGTAAAAAAATTCAGTAAGAATTTTTATAAGTTTTATCATAAAAACAGGGTAAGGTGCGCGGTAATTAATCTTGGATTTATAGATTTTTTTAAGAAGTTCTCTAAAGCTGAAATGCTATGGTTAAAGAACAAAGCGGCACGCGACCAGTTTTTACCTCTTTTTTATGCTTATTTTATAAATTTTATATTTTTACCCTGCAATTTGATAGTAAAATTAAAAAATCATTTAATCTTAAATAATTTAGAGTAAAATGATTTAAACTTAGATATAATTAAAATATCTAAAAAACTTAATGACGGTAAAAATTAGATGAATTTTTATTTTTAGAGGAGAAATAATGGAGATAAAAAATGATGAACCAAGTAAAAAAAGCCAATCAAGAATATCTATAATAAGTTATGATATTATCGGTAAAAATATGGCAGGGCCCGGTATAAGATTCTATGAATTTGCAAAGATTCTATCAGAATACCTGGATGTCACTCTTCTTACACCGAATAAAATAGATATTGACACTGAAGGATTTAAAACCAGGCAGTATAAAATAAATAACTATAAAACTTTACAAAAAAATGTTGAGAATTCAGACATTATATTGATACAGGGACATATTCTCTACTATTTTCCTTTCCTTAGGAATTTCAGGGGAAAAATTATTGTAGATCTTTACAATCCATTCAATTTAGAAAGCCTGGAGATGTTCAGGGATAATGATATGATAGAAAGAATCAGGATTGATAAAAATAATATAAATATATTAAAGCTCCAGCTTACCATTGGTGATTTTTTTATTTGTGCAAGCGAAAAACAAAGAGATTACTGGATTGGAATGTTAAGTGCCGTGGGTAGATTAAATCCGTATAATTACGATTCTGATAGTACCTTAAGAAAACTTATAGATGTAGTGCCTTTCGGGATACCATCCGAGCCTCCTGCGCGTTCAAGTCTATCTCTCAGAGATGTTATACCTGAAATCAAAGAAGAAGACATGGTAGTTTTATGGGGAGGAGGAATCTGGAACTGGCTGGATCCCATTACGGCGATAAAGGCAATTTGGGAAATCACAAGAAGCAGGAAAAATATAAAAATGGTATTCATGGGGGTAAAACATCCGGACCCCAAACTTCCCGAAATGAAAAAGTGCGTAGAGGCAATAAATCTGGCCAAAGAACTGGATTTATACGGCGCGAATATATTTTTTAATGAATGGACCCCTTATGACCTGAGGCGGACTTTCCTGCTGGACTCTGATGTGGGATTATCAATTCACAGTGAAAGAATAGAGACTGAATTTTCTTATAGGACCAGAGTTATGGATTATATATGGTCGAGGCTTCCCATAATAACCACTGAAGGGGATTCAATTGCGAGAATGGTTAAAAATGAAAATATAGGTGAAGTGGTTAAATATGGCAATACGCATCAGCTTTCAAGGGTCATAGAAAGTATATTGACAAATAAAAGTCTGAGAGAAATTTACAGCAAGAATTTAAATAAAATTGCCCCGGGATTTTACTGGGAAAATGTGACAAAACCTTTGGTTAAATATTGCATTGGTCCATATTATGCGTTTGATAAAAGAAAGATTATTGAACTGATAGATTTACAGAACAGTAAGATATCCAGGATTATAAAAAACAACTTTGAAGGCTGTGCCAGTGTTTTGAAAATAACTTCTAAAAAATACAGAGATGAGAAAATTATAGACAAAAAAGATGTGGGCAAGTTATTCTACCTGGAAGTGGATGATGATTTTACTGCTCCCGGGAATGAGGGCGCCAACATGGATGAGGTTGGGATTTTAAAATCCAGGATAACAGAGAGAACAAAGTTTGACGGTATTATTGCAAATAACGCTTTTTTTAATATCACTCCAAAGTTTTTTCATGATATCACCAATGTATTATCCTCAAAATTAAAAAAAGATGGTCTGCTTTTTTTCTCTATTCCCGAAAAAAGAGGACTTCATGCACTTCTGGGAGAAGGTATTAAGAAAAATAAGACCAGTGACAGAATTGACGACTTCACTATTGAGTTTATACTCAAGAATGCCGGTTTTAAAATTATTGAAAAAGGGATTTCCGATAAACTTGAATACAGCTCCAAATATAACGGTATAAATGAATTTAATGATATTTATGGGAAGAATGAATTATTTGAGCTTTTTGAAATAAAATTAGACAGGGATGATTTCGAGGATTTACAGCTTTTAAGCAGGCTGGATATTTTAGATTCAGAAGAGCTTACCGGGGATAAAACCGTAAAAGGGAAATTAAGAAGATATATGTATCTTCTTACCAGTATGTATTTTGAGAATTTAAGGAAAAGCTACAATGAGTCAATTAAAGCTGTTAATAATAATATTCAGGTTCAGATAAACAGGGAAATAAATGAGTTAAATCGTAAGAACCGCGAGAGGCTTCTTCTGATATACTTTAATATATTTAAGACTCTCTATGAGGAAATTAAAAGCCTTGGATATGATGTCAGCAGCTTAAGGGGGATTTTAGGTGATTTTAAGCCTAAAAATGAATCGGGACTGGTAATAGATATTGACCAGAAACTGGAAGTACTGCTAAGGGATTTTGAAAACATTGATAAAGTACTGGGCTTTACGGTATCCAATAAATATTATCTGGCAAGGAAAGCGTAATAAAAGTTTTCTTAAAATTATGGTTAAAAGGAGCAATAAATTGAGTCTGGCAAGTTCTATACTGTTAATATTATTAAGTATTTCCATTGCTGTAGGGGGACAATTGCTGTTAAAGATAGGCATAAACCGTATTGGAATAGTTAATTTAGGCAGCATGGATGCCTTAAAACAATTATTTTTCGGGGTAATAAAAAACCCGCTGGTTATAACCGGTCTATTTTTATATGTTATTTCGGCTGCTATATGGATGATTGTATTATCTGCAGTAGATCTTAGCTTTGCATATCCATTTCTCGGTTTTACATACGTAATGGTACTTGTCATTTCAAAATTCATATTAAAAGAGGATGTAAGTCCTATACGCTGGATAGGCGCACTTATAATAACCATTGGAGTGGTTGTAATTTCCAGAGGATGATATCCGGGATGAGGGTAAGGTGATTTTCTATTGGTTCAGGATGATGATCCTTTAATATCAATTATCACAGTGAATTTTAACGGTAAATTATTCTTAAGCAACCTTTTTAATTCCATACTTGACCTTGATTATCCTTCTGAAAAAATCCAGATTATAATGGTGGATAATAATTCTACCGATGGTTCTGCCAGGTTTGTGAAAAAAGAATTTCCCCGGGTAGAGGTAGTCCCGCTTAAAGAAAACAGAGGTTATGCAGGTGGTAATAATGCGGGATTCAAACGCGCGAAAGGAAGATACATAGCTCTTATAAATAATGACTGTATGGTTGAAAAAGATTGGTTATCCCAAATGCTGTCTATTTTCAGGCAATCAGCCGATGATTTGAAAATAGGGGCTGTGGGCTCCAAAGTTTTATTTTATTACACATATCTCCCTCTCCAGCTGATTGCTGCAAGTATCATTCACGGGGAAGGTAAGAACAGCCGGGACTTTAGAAGGCTTGGAGTTAAGATATATAATGTAATTACAGGTGATGGCAGAAATAACGGTGTTTACAACAATGCCTTAAACCGGGATATTAAATATCCGGAAGGATTTTATCCTGCAGAATCTGATGACAGAGGGGGGACTTATCGCTGGACACAGGATAATGCTATCCTGGCTGTACCCGTGGCAGACCCCAAAAGGGACCTTGAAATAAAATTTAAGGCATCTTCATATATTTCTCCAAACAATTTACGGATAGTGGCAGGGGAAGAGATACTTAAAGATATTGAACTGTCAGGAAAATTAAAAACGGTAAAGATAAAAATCCCGAAAAGATTGTTTTCCCATTGCAGGGATATTATCAATAGCTGCGGTATTAAAATAAATAAATCCTTTTACAGCAGAGACAGAGGCTTTGAAAGTTTTGATTACGGCCAATATAACCGTGTCGAAGAAGTCTTCGGCCTTTCGGGGAGCAGCTTTATGCTGGATAGAAAAATGCTTGAAGATGCAGGCTGTTTTGATGGAGGCTTTTTTACATACTATGAGGATGTTGATTTTTTCTGGAGAGCAAGGCTGGCCGGCTGGAAAAATTTCTTTGCCCCTAAATCTGTTGTGAGGCATTTTCACTGCGGAACAGGCAAGGAATGGTCCTATGATTTTACTTATTACGTAGTGAGAAACAGATTACTTATGATTTATAAATGCGGCTGGCCGCTTCTATTTATCAGGAGTTATCTGGCATTTGTTTTTTCAAGCATGATAAATATTTTATATTACCTTGCCGGTTTACTAAAAGGGAAGAAACAGGCAAGAGTTGACATACCCGTAAGAATCAGGGTTTTCTTTGAACTTTTTTATATAATACCTAAAAATTTAATAAAAAGAATTAAAATAAGGACTAACCGTAAGATACAGGATAAAATTATAAAAAGCTGGATGAGGGATTTTTAGCGGGTATTTATGAAAAAGATTGCTATTTATGACAGATATCTATCGACTGCCGGGGGCGGGGAAAGGTACAGCTGCAAAATTGCGGAAATCCTGTCTGAAAAGAAGGATTTTGAAGTGGACCTTATGACAGATATATTTGCTGACCTTGATGATGTCTCCCGGAGGCTCAATCTGGATTTACGCAGGGTGAACCTGAAGATATTTCCTTTTATATCGGAAGATTATACTGTAAAGATTACGAGAAAATATGACCTGTTCATAAATGCTACATATTTAAGTCCGCTTCCGGCATACGCCTCTAAAAATATATATTTATGCTATTTCCCTACTCCTTTTGATGTGGAT
Source organism: uncultured Actinomycetota bacterium (assembly GCA_964424685.1). GTDB lineage: Bacteria > Actinomycetota > Humimicrobiia > Humimicrobiales > Humimicrobiaceae > JAQVEM01. The sequence continues at coordinate 10,442 of CAYRJH010000026.1, forward strand.
TTTGGGTTTATCCATAAATTTCTTATGCTTTTCTTTAGATTGCCGGCAGTATGGCTGTATAAACTGGCATATAGGCTGGGAAGAGGCTTTGATGACATAGAAGTAGAGGAAGGTTTGTATGAGCCGAAAAGGTTTTTGCTGAGGAGGGGCAGCTGGAGCAGCGGCAGGGCGGTATTAAAAGTAAAGAAATTAAACCAGTCTATGATGCTGGGTTTTAAAAATCCCGGGACAAGCCCGCTGGATCCAATGAAAATAAACATCAGGGCATTTGACGGGGGAATGGAGAATGACAGGCTCTTATACAACGAAGACATTGAATTAAAAAAAGGAAGTAATAAAACTATTGAGATTCCCACGGGTTCAGCAGAAGACTCCACGCTTATTTTAATATCATCCGATACTTTTATACCCGCAGAGATTGATAAAAATTCCAGGGATTCCAGGAAACTTGGAGCTGTTATCTATGACCGGAGAAAGATAAACTGTTTCAAGAAAGCGGCCCTGAAGATTTTAGGGTATATCCCCTTATTTCTGCTGACTTTCCCCCGGGATCTAACATTTATTGAAACTTATAACAGGATAATCACTATCTCGGAATATTCCAGAAATTGGGTAAAAAAATTATGGAATAAAGAAAGTGTTATTCTATTCCCCCCGGTAGATATCGGCAGTTTTAAAGTGGAAAAGAAGGATAAGATTATTTTATGCGCCGGCAGGTTTTTCCCTGAGCATCATAATAAAAAGCAGCTTGAGCTGGTAGAAGTTTTTAAGGAGTTAGTGGACCGGTATCCGGAAAAAATGCGGGGCTATACTCTGTATCTTGTTGGCGGTGTTGAAAGCAGGCCCGATCATCTGGAGTATGTTGAAAAAATTATGGCTGCAGGTAAAAATTATCCGGTAAAAGTAATAACAAATATTGAATGGGAAA
>CAYRJH010000026.1:11469-14524 GCA_964424685.1 uncultured Actinomycetota bacterium
ATGGCTGCAGGTAAAAATTATCCGGTAAAAGTAATAACAAATATTGAATGGGAAAAGCTTGTGGGGATTTTTACAAGGTCGCTTATTTTCTGGCATGCCTCCGGGATGGGCGAGGACGAGAAAGTACATCCTGAAAAATTCGAACATTTCGGGATTACGACAGTGGAGGCAATGGCAGCCGGGTGCATTCCTGTGGTTATAAATAAAGGCGGGCAGAAAGAGATTATAAAGAATGGTTATGACGGGTTCCTTTTTAACAGCCGGAAGGAGCTAAAAGATATTACGCTGGATATAATAGATGGAAATGTGGACGTAGAAGGAATAAGGAATAATGCAGCTGCAAGCTGCAGCAGGTTTTCAAATATTAAATTTGAAGAAAATTTAATATCGATAATAAGTGAAGTTATGAATGATTAGTTAAAAGACTAGTGGCCGGGGTATCATTTGGATATCAGTATCATAATTGTAAATTATAACAGCCTTGATTTTATTAAGGGCTGCATTAAAAGTATTGAAGGGCCCATAAATGAAAGCGGGGTAGATTGCGAAGTACTGATAGTTGATAATAATTCCGGTGATGGAAGTGTCGGATATCTAAAAGAAAAGAATAAAAGAAACAGCAGATTCTCCCTTATTGCAAATAGCAGCAACCTTGGTTTCTCCCGGGCATCAAATATCGGGGCACGGGAGGCAGGAGGGCGGTATCTTTTATTTTTAAATCCTGATACAAGGATTATAAGCGGAAGATTGAAAGATTTGATTGATTTTTACACTGAAAAAGATAATGGCGGAAAAGATAATGGTGGAAAAGACAAAAAAGATAAAAACGGAAAAATAGGAGTTGCCGGGGCAAAAATATTAAATGCAGACGGGACACTTCAGTTAAGTCCCAGATCTTTTCCCACACTGGCAAGGCAGTTTTATGAGAGTTATTTCCTGCACAGGATATTTAAAAAAAGCCGTATTTTCGGTTCATATTTCCTGAGCTGGTGGGACCATAGAAGCGTAAGGGAAGTAGACTGGCTCACAGGGTCATTTATGTTTATAAGAAAGGATTATTTTTTAAAGGCAGGTATGTTTGATGAGGATTATTTTATGTACAGCGAGGACGCCGACCTCTGCCTTAAATTGCATAAAATGAATTTTACAAACTACTATTTTCCCGGTTTCGTGATAGAACATTCAGACAGCGGCATAGCATCAAAAGACCCGGCTGTAAGAGAAGCCGGAATCTGGAGAAGCAGAAGGTTATATTTTAAAAAAAATTACTCGCGTGCGCACGCTGTGGCGCTGAGCCTGCTTTACCTGGCCGGAGTTTTAAACAGGATATTTGTTTTTACGGTTTTATCCATATTTAGACCCGGAAGTAAAAATAAAATCAGGCTGGCCTCTTATATTAAAGTTTTTGGATTGTATTATAAAAATTTAAGGGCATGACAGAAAACAATATTAAAAACAGCATTAAAAGAAAAGTCCTTGCGGATATAAGCTTTGTAACCACTGTTTGCAATGAAGAAAGGGACATTACTGAATTTCTCGGGAGTTTAATGGAGCAGACTTATCTACCCGGGGAAATAATTATAGTTGACGGCGGCTCAAAGGACCGTACTTTTAGCAAAATAGCGGAATTTTTTAAGGTAGAAGCACCGCGGGATAAAAATGAATTGGGAAAAGCGCTAGAAGCCAATGATAAGGAGAATAACATAAAAACCGTAATTGGAAACAGTAGAGGCGGGGCCGGGGCCTTAAATGTCAGGATAATCAAAAAAAGCGGGGCAAATATTTCGCAGGGAAGAAATGAAGCAATATCAAATTCATCAGGCAGGATTATCTGTGTAAGTGATGCAGGCTGTATCCTTGATAAAAACTGGATGCTGGAGATCAGCCGTTTTTATGATGATAATTCATGTAATGTTGTGGGAGGCTTAAATGTGCCATACTGCAGAAATCTTTTACAAAAATGCCTTGCTGTCTGCATCATGCCGCTAAAAGAAGAAATAAAAGGTGAAAGATATATGCCTTCCTCCAGAAATATAAGTTTTAGAAAGAAAGTATGGGCCGGGGCCGGCGGCTATCCTGAAAATATGGATTACGGGGAGGATATGAAATTTGATTTTAATATAAAGAGTAATGGATATAGGATAAGATTCAATCCTGATGCTGTTGTTTACTGGAAAATGAGGGAAAATCCTGCCCAAATATCCCGGCAATTTTTTAGATATGCAAGAGGTGACGCAGACGGCAGGATGTATGTATATCGCCATCTCGCGAGGTTTACTGCATTTTTAATACTTATAGCAATTTTACTGCTTGCATTTTACTTAAGCAAATTGGTACTGTTTGCTCTTGTCCCTCTTTTTATAACCTATGTTTTTAAATCATATAAGAGGCTTATAAGTGTATTTAAAAGCGGCGGGAAATGCAGCTTTACCGGGAAGGAAAAGCTTTTATCCATTCTTATTATACCCTTGCTGCTACTGCAAATCGACCTTTCAAAAATGTGCGGCTATATTTACGGGCTGGTTAGAAGTATTGTAAAACTATAAATTATTATAAAAATAAAATATAATTTTCAAAAAAGTGTTTAAATATTTTTGAACTTGTTTTATAATATAATTTAAAATATATAATTTAATAAATTAATTATGGAAATTATTAAATAAATATGAGATAATAATGAGAATTGCTGTAAGGTGTATTTTAAAGAATTAAAATCAGGGTAGTATATGGATGAAGTTAAAATATTTAAGGAGTAAAAAATGGCATACGATGATGAAGTAAAAAGAATTGATACCAATGAATTAAGAGTCAATCTTACAAAGTATTTAACGGAGAATTTAGGCGATACCATATTTATTACAAGGTATAATAGATTGGTAGCAGAAATCAGGGTATATACTGAGGAAACGAGAAGAAAAACCGAACTAAGAATTGCTAAAAAAATGATTGATGCTGCAGAGAAGGAAAAAAATCATAAGAAATAAGACAGACTTACTCAATCATTGGTAAAAATAGCACATGTCCTTAACTTAAAGAGCATGTGCTATTTTATTAT
>CAYRJH010000027.1:0-13472 GCA_964424685.1 uncultured Actinomycetota bacterium
AGACCTTCCTTATAATCCCCATAAATTCATGAGTAAAGAAATCCTTGATGATTCCATCAAAGCCGCAGAAAAAATATCAAAAAAGAAATCCGGTAAAATTGATTCCATTGAATTATTCGGAGGGGAGCCGCTCCTTTTAAAAAATAAACCGCTTTTAAATAAGATTTTTAAACTTGCGGATGAGAAGGGCGCAACTGTTTCAATAGTTACCAATGGTGTGATGGTAAAAGATTTTCTTGATATATTATCACCGGTAAAAACCAAAATTGATATGCTCCAGATAACCATTGACGGACCGGCAGAAATCCATGACAGGAGAAGAAAATTCCCTTCCGGCAAGGGCAGTTTTGATAGAATTTCCGAAGGTATAGATTTACTTTTAAAAAATAATATAAAAACCAGCGCAAGGATAAACATTGACAGCACCAATATAGATTACCTGCCGGATCTGTATATATATATCAATAAAAAGGGCTGGCTTGAAAACCAGAATTTTAAAATAAAACCGGCACTTATTACAGACCACAGTACCCTTGATTATGACGACATAATAATCCCTGAAGAGAAACTTCTGGAAAGATTAATTAAGATATATGATAAATATCCGGAGTTAGAAGATATTTTTGGTTTTTATGCGTTCAAACCGCTGTGGCACATACTGGACATAGTAAACGGTTCGCCCAATGTCTCACCTAAATTCTTTAACTGCGAGAGTAACATTCTGGAAATGAATATTTTCTGTCCCGATGGATATATATATGCCTGCGGGGAATCAATAGGCAATCCGGTTCATGCCATCGGCAGGTTCAGCCCCGGACTTGAGTTTTACCCGGATAAAATGGACTTATGGACAAAAAGAACCATATTAAATATCAAAAAATGCAGGACCTGTAAATTTGCCCCCCTCTGCGGCGGCGGCTGTGTGTATTCCTCCATCCTTATATATAAAAATAACACCGAGCCGATTTGCGAGAGGTATCAGGAAGTCCTTGATACTTTCCTTGATTTAAGAGGGGAAAAGATATTAAAAAAATATATGGAAAGCTCTTAAAAAATGTTTCCTATTTTCTCTTAACTGCTGTTTATTTAGCTCCGGCTGCATTTTTCGCTACTTTTAAAGTATTTTTAAGGAGCATGGCAATGGTCATCGGGCCGACTCCGCCCGGTACCGGCGATATATAACTTGCCTTTGGCTCCACTCTCAAGAAATCCACATCACCGATCAATGTGGCGCCTTTCGTTTCAAAGTCTGCTTTTCTCCACTCCAGAAGTTCCTGGCTGGCTTTATCTTTTGTTATCCTGTTAATTCCCACATCTATTACCACAGCTCCCTCTTTTACCATATCGCCTTTGATTAGATAAGGAACACCGGCAGCCACTATAATAATATCTGCATTTGAAATGCTGGACTTTAAATCCCTGGTCTCAATATGGCATATTGTAACCGTGGCCCACTCATTCAGGAGAAGCAGCGCTGTGGGTTTCCCTACTATTTCGCTGTGGCCCACCATGGCTGCATTTTTACCTTTTATGGTTATATTTTCTCTTTTTAACATTTCTATAATACCCGATGGAGTTGCCGGAACAAGGCACTCCTGCTGTGTTACCAGTCTTCCAATATTTATGGGGTGAAATCCATCCACATCTTTTTCCGGATATATCGCTTCAAGGACCTTTGCTTTATCTACCCGGGGAGGCAGCGGAAGCTGGACTAAAATACCATGAATATCGTCTCTCATATTTAGTTTATCCAGTTCCTTTAGTATATCCTCTGTGGATATACTGTCTTCCATCTTTATGGTTTCAGAATAAAAACCAACCTCATCGCAGCCTTTCTGTTTACTGCTCACATATACTTTTGAAGCAGGGTTTTCCCCCACCAGTATTACTCCCAGCCCCGGTATAATTCCTTTTACCCTCTTTAGCTCTTTTACTTCTCCGGTTATCTCTCTTTTAATATCCTGTGATATTTTGTTTCCATCTATTAATTTAGCTATTTTAATCACCCCTGTAAGTTAAAATTCATAATAATTTATTTTATATAAAAAAACATTTTACCAAAAAACAAATCTGCCATTTAAAACAACCCTACAATATTGCCGTCGTCATCTATATCTACCTTTGTTCCTGCCGGAACTTCCGGGAGGCCCGGCATGGTCCGCATTACTCCCAGCAGTGGATACAGAAAACCTGCGCCAACTGAAGCTCTTACATCTCTTATCGGAATTGTAAACCCTGCAGGTCTTCCTTTTAATTCGGGATCATGGCTAAGCGAAAGATGTGTCTTTGCCATGCAGATAGGCAGCTTGTCAAATCCCTGCTTCGTGTATAATTTTATTTTGCTTTCCGCTTCAGGTAGATAATTTACTCCATCAGCGCCGTAAATTTTCGTGGCAATTTCCTCGATTTTCTTTTTTATGGGCCAGTCCAGAGGATAAAGAAATTTAAAATCCGACTTCTTATCTGCCGCTCTGGCTACCGCTTCTGCAAGTTCGATTCCGCCGTCTCCTCCGTTAAGCCAGACTTTGGTTTCTACTGCATCTTCCGCACCTGCTGCAAGAGATCTTTCTCTTACCGCATCTATTTCTTCCGGGCTGTCCGCTTCAAAATGATTTATTGCAACTACCACGGGAACTCCGAAAAGCTTCATATTTTCAATCATTTTTTCAAGGTTGGCACATCCTCTTAAGACTCCTTCTACATCAGGTTTGTTCATGAGTTCTTTATCCACTCCCTTGCCCGGAGTAAATTCAAACACGCCGCCGTGCATTTTTAATGCTCTTACTGTTGCTACAATAACTATGGCATCCGGTTTTAAGCCTGAATACCTGCATTTAATATCTAAAAATTTTTCCGCTCCGCAGTCAGCCCCAAAACCGCTTTCGGTTACAACATAGTCACCAAGCTTTATAGCTATCTGGTCTGCCAGAATTGAACTGTTGCCATGAGCAATATTGGCAAAAGGTCCCGCATGTACAAAACAGGGTGTATGTTCAATAGTCTGAAGTAAATTTGGTTTTATGGCATCCTTTAGAAGAACGGCCATAGAACCTGCACATTTCAAATCCTCAGCCGTTACCGGCTTTCCATCGTATGTTGAACCTACCACTATGCTTGCCAGTCTTTTCCGCAGGTCTTTTAGTCCGGTAGTCAATGCAAGAATAGCCATTACTTCGGAAGCAACAGTTATATCATATCCCGTTTCTCTAGGGACCCCGTTTAAAGGACCTCCAAGCCCTATTACAATATTTCTTAACGCCCTGTCGCTTACATCAACTACTCTGTTTAGAGTTATGCTGAAGGGGTCTATATTAAGTTTATTTCCTTTCATAATATGAGTATCAAGAAACGCATTTAGAAGATTGTGCGCTATACCCACAGCATGAGTATCACCGGTCAGGTGAAGATTAAAATCTTCCATCGGAAGAACCTGTGAATAACCTCCGCCTGCCGCCCCGCCTTTTATCCCGAATACGGGACCGAGAGAAGGCTGCCTTATGCAGGTTATAGTTTTTTTGCCTATCTTGTTTAGAGCCATACTTAATCCGATGGTAGTCACTGTCTTACCCTCACCCAGCGGAGTAGGAGTAATAGCCGTAACATCAATGTACTTACCGTTTGGTTTATCCCTGAAATTTTCTAAAACTTCCAGTTTTACCTTTGCTTTGTAATTCCCGTATAATTCCAGGTATTCTTCATCAAGGCCGATCATCCCGGCAATTTCTTTTATTGGCTTCATTTCCGCTGCTTGAGCGATTTCAATATCACTTTTCATAAGACTCCTATCATGTTTAAAATTTAATATTCAAATTAACCAGAGTATTCCTTTAAAAATTTAGGAACCTCGCCGGCTTCCCTCGGTCCGACAATAACCTTCCACCCTTCTCCCAGTTCATCTTCCAGCTCACCCTGGAGCTGGGCCACATAGCCCGGTATTACCAATTCTTTTTTCTTCACTTTATCGGCAATACCGCTTTTCTTTACAAACTGGGCAATCAATTCAGGGACAAATTTTCCGGCGGCCCATGCAGTAAGTACCGACTGGCCTTCAACGTCCATGACCAGAAGCCATGAAGGCACCTTGCTGTTTTCCACTTCACCGGAGATAATAAAATAAGTAAGAGAGAAATTAGTTGTTATTAAAACCGGCGAATTGTCACCTGGACTTCCTATCTCGTAGATTTTTTGCTCTACCTGCATTGGTCTTCGGGGATCGGTATATATATTTTGCCTGAATACAAGAAGCGGGAAAATATTCTGATAATCAGCATTAGAGAGTACTATGATTGAACCATATTTGGCCACAAAAACAGAAGCTATTAAAGCTTCTTTTAACGGGTCATCTGTCATTTCATCAGGAAATACTATAGTGGGATAGCCAAAAAGCCTGTTTTTCTGCTTTATGGCAGCTGTCCTTAATATGACCTGATTATAAAGATCATCTTTGAAATTTCTCGCCCCTATATCTATAACCAGATTTTTAATTCCGGCATTGCGCATCTTTTCGGTAACTGCCGCCACATCATCAAATGTTTTGCCCCTTACAGCTACCGGACAGCCGGTTTCTTTCCCGATATCAATAAAGATATCCACATTACCGGAATCAGCTGCATGAATCAGGGGTTTCTTCTCGCGAAAAGTTTCTGCCGCGCTTTTTAATGCCTGGGGATCCCCTGAAACTAATATCAAAGGTTTTTTTGTAAGTGAGTCAACCTTCCCTATGATTTCAATAAATTTTTCTTTACTGCCGGATTTATTTTTAATGCAGATAGCATCGACTTTTAAAATCTGTCCGACCCTGTCATATGCAATAGCATTTATCTTTTTAACCAGCTCTTCAATTTGGCCGTCATCCATATTATCTTCAATAGCTACTGCAAATGCGTTCTGGTTTACAAAGGTCCTGTCATGCCTGAAAAGGACTGTTTCTTCACCAACCACGAAAGAATCTTCCCCGGTCCCTATTTCTACTTTTAATATAGGGGGCTGGGAAGCTTCTGAAAGTGCTTCTTTTGCTTCTTCGGAGATATGGGGACATTTATCCAGCTCAATTTTTCCCGCCGCAAGCTGCATTGCAAACGCCAGGCAGGTTGGAAAGCCGCAATCCTTGCAATTCGTCTTTGGGAGTTTCTTAAATATTTCTAAACCGCTTAATGCCATGCCTTATTCTCCTTACCTTATTTGATATATACGCTTATATATACTTATATATGCTCTTGCATCCTCTTACACTCTTACATAATTGGTTCCATCTCAAGGACCGGGTGTTTTACTTTCTGCACCCATTCAAGGACCTGTTCTTCTGTTTCTGCTTCTTCTTCAGTTGCAATCTTTTCCAGGAAATCATCTACCCCTATCTCTTTGGCTCTCGTCTCAAGAAAATCTCTTATTTCTTCCTTTAATGCTTTCGGCATCCACGTAAGTCTTTTTAATCCTCCGTCGGCTCTAATAAATTTTTTTGAGCCAATGAAGAATTTGCTTATTCCTATAAAGCCGGGAGTCTGGATCCCGCCGCCGACCATTCCTGCCATGGTAGAAAATTTCATCCCGCTCGGTGTCATGCCGGCATATTCCCTGTTTACAGCCATTATACCGTTTGTTGAAGGAAGGATTGTTACAATCACTTCAAAACAGCCGCATGAAGTCATTGGGTCTATCATCATTGAATACGCAGAAAAAGACTCCAGGGTTTGATTTGAGGCTTTATAGACAAATTCATTTATTCCTTTCCATGTACCCAGCCTTTCATCTATGGTCTCGCCTTTCTTTATGGGCTGGTTCGGTCCGGTTGGATTTATCTCGTAAGATGCCTTGCAGTCCAGCCAGTTGTACGCTCCGCAAAGACCCGACCTTTCCGGTGAAACGGCGCATACATGATTTGGGGCAAACGACTGGCATAATGTGCAGGAGTAGAAAGTATCCACTGATTCATCGGTTAGATTCTTAAGTCTTTCGTCTCTTGTCCTGAAAACTTCTTTTGCCCGTTTTTTTAACGACGCAACATCTTCGGGATTGGTATAAATCTTTATCTGGATCTTATCCATAATATTTCCGAAAACCGAGTGCATCTTGGCATGCAGGATAGTTCCCAGGTGTTTAATTTTAAAACCGCTTTTTACTGCTTCCTTGCTGAATCTAATCCAGACAATATCCCTCTGGCCCATGTGGAATATTCCGGTAGCATAATTTGTAAAGTAATGTATCTGCCTTTCCATAACGGGCTCAAAATCTTCCTGCATCTTTCTTCCGTAAACCAGCACTTCAACTCCCAGGGGAAGGACATCGCCTTCCTTTATGTCATCCACTTCGGGACCAAATACCTCAATTTTTCCATCCTCAACTTCCGAAGAATCTGCGGAGTGCAGAAACTCTATAGCTTCACTCCTGTTTCCTCCAAATTCAACAAATGTGTCTTCTTTTCTTACTCTTTCTCCTTCAAAAGCGGGACCGAAAGCCACAGGTATATCAACCTTATCAACAGTTATCTTCAGTCCTCTTACCTCTATTGCTTTTGCGACAATCTCCTCATCCGGAATATTGGAAACCACATGTTCGTAGGTACATACCCCTCTGGGGAGTATCTCGGGGATATTTGTATCGGCAATTGTGGGAAATCCATAATTTATTGCACCTGCAGCGTTGGCATATTTTTCTTCATCTACTTCTCCAAGTGCAAGGACAAATGCAAAGACCCTGTTTTTATTATAGAGCAGCATCCTTCTGTAGTCTCCGGGCTGAACCCCTCCAAAGCTTAAAGCTGCCCTTGCCGCAAAGCCAAGCGCATAAATAGTGGCACTGATATCCTTTCCAAATGGCACCAGCCTGGTATCCCATCCCAGTTCAACCCCTTCCTGTTCAAGCTGTTCGGCCATGGAAGTACCGTTGGTAGACGCTGACATAAAAACGTAAATATTTTTTTCCTGAAGCTCCCGCGCGATCTTAACTGCGGTTTTGCTGTCCCTGCAGGCTCCGACACAGGCGGCAAATCCCGGCGCCGTTCCATCTACAAATTCAATCCCTCTCTCCCTTATTATTACATCAGTGGCCGCGCCCAGCCATATTCCTTCTACTGGCGGCGGACCGTCTATATATTTTATAGCTTCTATTATTTCTTCTGCCCACAGTGTTGCAATCCCTGCATCCAGCGTGCCTCCAAGATAAGGGAGCCACAACTTCTCATCCGGAACAGGAGGGAGTAATTTTTTTACTTCATCCATAACTTTTTCACAATCTGCCAGTTTCTCCACTTTTATTCCAGTCATGCTGTATATAATAGGAAGAAAGTAACCGGTGTTAGGGAATTCTACTTTCTGGTCTAATCCGTGTTTATCAATGCATTCTTTAAGTGCTTTTTCCGTACGTTCAACAATCTTATATGCTCCTTTTATCGCGCTTGTTGCAATGATTTTAGACATCTTTTAAAGTCCTCCTTGCTTCCATATCCAATAAAACTCTTTCCTTTTTCGTATCAATCTTAAGAGCTTTTCTCTTTTCCTGGATTACATTTATTACCTTATTTAATAGTTCTTCTATATCGGAAATATATTCCAGCTGGCCCCCGTATTTTTTCTGCCAGCCCTCAGTCATTATCTTTTTTACTTCAGTGCTTGATTCAATGGGAATCGGCTCGCCGCTAAAAACTGTGTATACTCCGGAAGCCGCTACATAGGTGCCTATTGAAAGAGCCTTTTCACTCATCCATTCGGGAGCGATTCCTGCCACTGGAAGATCGCTGATGTCTTCACCCAGACCGCCTTCCTGTACTACTTCCGATAGTACCGTAAGAATCCTGGAGTTATCCACGCAGGAGCCCATATGCAGGATCGGCGGTATACCCACCGTCTCGCAGATTGAACGAAGACCTTCGCCCGCATATTTTAAAGCTTCAGGTTCCATCAGTCCGCACTTTGCTGTTGAAATAGCGGCACATCCGGTAAGGACAACCAGATAGTCCCTTTTAATAAGTTCCCTCGTTAAAAAATTATGATATTTATCATGGCAGTGCCTTGCATTGTTGCAGCCGACAACGGCTACCGCTCCCTGTATCCTTCCATCAATAATCGCATCATTTAAAGGCCTGAAAGATTCCCTGAATCTTCCTCCAAGCATATACTTGATATATTCATGCGAAAATCCTGCCACGAGATTTGAGGTAATATCCGGTATGTGTATTTTGCCTTTCCTGTTTGGAAAATTATCTATTGCCATTTTTAGGATTTCTTTTGCCAGTTCAGGACCGTTAACATCCTTAAATTCCATATGTATTGCCCCTGAAATCTTGCATTTAGGGGAAGTCGTAATTAGTTTCGTATGATAATTCTGCGTTAACTTACCAAGAGCCTGCATTATGCACTGTATATCGACAACCATTAATTCTATGGCTCCCGTCATCACAGCGATTTCCTGTGATAGGAAGTTCCCGATGGGGGCCACTCCCTGCCTCATCAGTATCTCGTTTGCGGTACAGCAGATACCGACTATATTAATGCCCTTCGCTCCTTTGCTTTTCGCATATTTTATAAGTTCATCATCGTTTGAGTATTCAACAATTATTTCAGACAGGGTGGGCTCATGGCCGTGAATGACAATGTTGACCTCATCCTTTTTCAGCATTCCAAGATTGGTTTTTGCCCTGACTGCTGCAGGAGTATTGAATAATATATCTGTTATCTCGGTCGCTATCATGGAACCGCCCCAGCCGTCACCAATGGCACATTTTACGGCCTGATCGAGGATATGCTCTGCTTCCTGGTCAACTCCCATATGGGTCCTGTGCATAATTTCTACTATTTCCCTGTCTACACCCCTTGGCACTACATTGTTTTTCCTCCATACTTCCTGCCTCTTTACGGGCGCCATTTTTATTAGATCCACTTCTCCGTGCTGCTGGCCAAATAAAGAAAGGGCCTTTTCCGATGTTTCTATTGCGATTTCTTTTATGTCCCTGTCCCCGATCTCAATTCCCAGATTTTTAGCAAACTTCATTAATTTCATTTCATCTCTTATCCTTACGCCTGGAGCTTTTCCCTCGGCAGCCAGACCGAGGAGATGAGCAAGGTCCCTTCCATGATCAGAATGGGCGGCAGCACCTGCGGCAATATGACGGGCAAGATTTCTTGCCCCAATTGTCCCAAGAGTCGCACCGCATAATCCTGTGTTATCTTCCATTACCCTGCAGGGGCCCATCGCACAGTTTTTGCAGCAAATCCCGGAAATTCCTGAGCCTATCGGACAGCATTTCATTGATGCGGCCCGGTCAAATACAGTGGGCACTTTACATTCCACCTCATCCAGAATTTCGGCAACTGCTTTATCTATGGTTATATCTTTATATACCTCTTCATTATTATCTTTCATCCTGTATATAACACCACCTTTTTTCAACTACAAATCTTATAAATTCCATATATATTTATCCCTTATAATCAGGCTTGCAGGGAGAATAGCTATAATCCCCTGCCTGCCTATAAATTATGTTAAATCCTTAATAACTTCTTTAATCAGATTTACTGCTTTCGGATGTCTCATTACAAGAATATTTGCTCCGGAAAGCAGCATACTCATACATGAAATGGCTTCCCAGTTTATTGCTCTTTCCTCCTGGCTGCCCCACTCCGGATATTCCTTTTCGTTTTCCTTGACTTCTTTTACCTTCCAGACTTCAGGGGCAATATTGGTTATAATCGGCATCTGTGTCATTTTATCGTCCTGCATCAGAGCAGCGATTTTTAACCTTTCCATTGCAGAATAACAGTATTCTATTCCATATCCCAGACCGGAAGTTGAAGGATCCATAACTATTCTATCAGCAGGCAGGCCCAGCTGGGTAAGCAGTATATTTAGCTGTTTTGCAATATTTACATCAAGAGGGTTTAGTGCAACCAGACTATTATTATAGCCTATTGCTGCGGCTGCTGTGGTTTTATAATTATCTTCCTCTACCCACCCCATTAATATGTTGCTGCCAGTATTTTTTTCCGAAACTTTTTTCATTACTTCGGCAATTTTTTCCATCGGTCCGGCTCCGTATACGATAAGCGGTTTATTTATGGATTCTCTGACTGTTACCGTTATTTCCGCTGCTTCTTCCGGACTTAGATTATCGCCTTCGGGGTTTATTCTTGTAAGTTTCAGGCATATGGCATCTGCTCCGTACTCGTCAATACTCTTTTTTGCCCATTTCACAGGGTCATCAAAAACATCGCTGTAATATTTGCCGATTATCTCCGGCCAGTCAGCAGGTTTGCTGTCATAAACTTCCATTGCGACAATCGGCTCGTTTGGTATTTCACCCTCAAAACTGTAAAAAGGGAGGGCGCGCTCTCCCCCTGTTAAAATTTCTGTGTTATCTTTTCCAAGTCTTACTATATTGATAGCTCCGCTATAAGTATTTTTAGGAACCTGAAAACTCAAGTTTTCCTCCTCTCGTTTAATTAACGATACTCATTTCATTTTTTTTATATTCAACTTTTTCCTGTATAAAGTAAGTACACAATTAGGTTATTTTATCATTTTTAATGGAAAACTTCAGTCTGTTTTTTTAACTAAACCCGCATGCTTAAAATTATCTTTAAAATAATTTTTAAAATCATATTTCAAGCTTTTTTATCAAATCATTTATTTTTTTAAAAGCCGGACTGTCAACGGGTATGTCAAAAACTGTTTTCTCATTAATATCCATTTCGCAAATATTATTATCTTCATATATGACACCCAGCAAATCAAGTTTTTTCTCTTCTATATAATTTTTAAGCCTGTCATCAAGCTTACCGCTGACCCTGTTTATTATAAGAAATATTTTTCCCGCTTTTATATTCATTTCTTCTGTAAGTTCTTTTATCCTTGATGCAGCAAGGATACCTTTAGGCGAAGGATTGGAAATTATAAGCAGAAAATTAACTTCACTTGTTGTTCTACGGCTCAAATGCTCCATGCCGGCTTCGTTATCCATTACAATGTAGCTATAATTATCCTGCAGGATATCGATATATTTTTTAAAAAGATTATTTGCATAACAGTAACAGCCCGGTCCCTCTCCCCTGCCCATTGCGAGCAAATCGAATCCTTTGCTTTCAACCAATGACTTATGGACATTCATTTCCACCAGCTGGTCCTTGTAGATACCACCGGCAAGACGCGGCGCCTGCTTTTTAAAATCTTCACGTATCATGCCGACAGTATTAATAATTTTAATACCAAGGATCTCGTTAAGATTGGAATTGGGATCAGCATCCAGAGCCAGTACCGTGCCTTTATTTTTCTCAATAAGGCTCCTGATAATAAGAGCGCTTATAGTAGTTTTACCTGTTCCGCCTTTTCCGGCCAATGCAATTTTTATATTCATTTATAATATAATCTCTATTTAAATCTGCTTTTTATTTTTTTATCAGGTGAATATAAGCTTTCTTCAACAGAAGGAAAATCTTTCATATCGGTATAAGGCAGAAACAAACCTGCCACATATCTATCCATAAATTTCATGTTAACACTCAATTCAATATAAGTGATATGGTCCGCAATATCTGAACTCTGCTTATATTTATCTTCCGAAAGTAAACTAAGATAAGCTCCAGTAACCGATGTATTGCCCAGGAAAAAATACTTTTTGACTTCAACATCCGGAAGCATCCCGATAACTATGGCATTCTTGACATAAAGATGTCTTCCAAGGCCTCCTGCTATATATATTTTCTCCAGATCATCTACGTTTAAATCAACTTCTTCCAGCAATGTTTTTATTCCCGCATAAATAGCAGCTTTTGCTCTTATTAAGTTATCAATATCAACTTCACTTATATATATATCCCTTCCATTTGCGCTGTCTCTGCTATTAACTAAAACATAATGACAGATTTTATCCTCACATTTAAGATATTTATTCCCTATCTCCTGATTAAATTTACCTTTCCTGTCAATAACTCCTTTAAGGTACATTTCACCAATCACATCGATCAGCCCGGAGCCGCAAATGCCTGCCGGCTTGCCTCCTCCGATCACTTCAACCTGACATTTATACGTCCGTTGATCTATCGATACTTTTTCAATAGCGCCGTCTACCGCCCTGATTCCGCACTTTACTCCTCCGCCTTCAAAAGCCGGTCCTGCAGAACAGGAAGCTCCCATCATCCATTCGGAATTCCCTACCACAAGTTCTCCATTGGTACCCAGATCCATAAAAAGAGTCAGTTCTTCTTTTTTAAACATATCCGTTGCCAGAATGCCTGACGTGATATCACCGCCAAGGTAACTCGCTACACCCTGTATGCTATATACATAAGCATTTTTAATATGCTTTATATTGACCTCACTGGCAGTAGAACCCGGAAATTTGTTAGCTACGGTAACATAGGGCTCTTCCCTTATATACCTGGGGGAAACACCATAAAAAAGATGCATCATGGTAGAGTTTCCGGCAACCATCAATGAAACAATATTATCTGCATCTATGCGGGAGTTAAACAGCAATTTCCATATCATATTATTGATTGAATCTACCACTATTTCCCTTAATTTTTCCAATCCGCCTTTTTTACCTGCATAAATTATCCTGTTGATTATATCCTCGCCAAATTTTATCTGAGGATTATATTCCGATTCGGTACTTATTATCTTTCCGTTTCCCAGGTCCACAAGATAAATAACAAGAGATGTGGTTCCAATATCCAGAGCCAGCCCATAACATTTGCTGCCTGTTTTACCCGGCTGGATATCAATAAGCGTAGCGTTTTCTTTGTCAGCCGTTACTGTAATTTCCCAATTTTTCTCCCTTAAAACCCGGGGCAGCTTTCTTGTTAGATGAATGGGTACTATACAGTTTTCAATGCCTAATTTTTCTCTGACACTTTTTTTTAAACGATATAAATCACTGGTTCCATAGCTCAGCGATGGTTTTTCTACGGTTATAGCTTCTTTTTTTATCCATGGTTTTATTTGAACCGATGAGATCTCACTCCTGTTGATATCTGAATATTTTTTAGATTTTATTTCTGCAAATACGCCATCAACTATTTTTGCCCTGGCTTTCCGCTGCCGTGGGATTTCTATAATTAAATCGCTTTGTACTTTCGACAGGCATGAAAGAACATAACCTTTTTCTTTTTTCCCCGGTGATATGAGCCCGGTTTTTTTCGTTTTAACTTTACCTTCTTTCACTTTTACCAGACACCTGCCGCAGGTCCCGACACCGCCGCAGGATGAATCTATTTGTATTCCGCTGTCAAGTATCGCCTGCCTTAAATTATAATTTGGAGAAACCTTGATGGACCTGCCGCTCGGAACAAACTTAATCGAATATTTTTTTTGGTTGCTCATTATTAAATCCGTAACCTTACAAGATAAAAGATGCTATTACGCTAAGATCAAGCAATTAAGAATTTGAAACAGTATTTATTTACCCAATTTTAAAAATTATATTATATACCCGGTTAAAAATCAAAATAGAAAGGCATCCGTAACCTGGCTGCCTTTCTATT
>CAYRJH010000028.1:0-2456 GCA_964424685.1 uncultured Actinomycetota bacterium
TTCATCTATTTACTAATCCGCTTGAAGAGGGTCCTCCAGAACCGGGTGATCCAGGCGTACACTACTTCGGGCCAGGTGTACATACGGCAGGGCGCATTGAAGTTAAGAGTAATGAAACAGTCTATATTGCCGGGGGAGCTGTAGTATACGGCTGGATTCACTGTTCAAGCCTTGAAAATATTAAGATTATCGGGCGTGGAATAATTGATGGGAGCATATATGACAGATGGGAGGACACGGTTGTTCCAATTAATTTATTCAGTTGCAAAAATATTATTGTAGATGGTATTACAATTCTGGATCCGGCGGCATGGACCCTGAATACTTATTTATGTGAAAATATTAAAATAAATAATGTTAAAATAATCTCTGCAAGACCGAACAGCGATGGAATCACTACCCAATCATGTAAAGACCTGACCGTAACAGATTGCTTTGTAAGAAGCTGGGACGATAGCCTGGTTGTAAAAGGATATGATGGGGATGTAAAGGGGATCACATTTGATAACATTATAATATGGACAGACCTTGCACAATCGTGTGAGATTGGATATGAGACAAGGGCAGAAACCATAGAAGATATTTATTTTAAGAATATTACTATTCTGCATAATTTTCATAAACCTGTTATGAGTATTCACAACAGTGACAATGCACTGATAAAAAATGTACATTATGAAAATATAGTAGTCGAAGATGCGCAAATGGGCGCAGCAGGCGATGGTGTCAACTTTTTAATAGATCTACTTATAGATATTTCGCAATGGAGCCAGTCTTCTGAAAGAGGAAATATTAGAGATATTTACTTTGATAATATTAAAGTGTTGAGCGGTAGTTTCTTTCCGGTATCGCGCATCAAGGGTTTTGATGGAAATCATACAATAGAAAATATCCATATAAATAATGTAGAAATTTTTGGTGAACCAATACTGAATGCCGAAGAGGGAAAATTCTCAATTGATGAGCAAAATGTAAAAAACGTTAAATTTTCAAATAAATAAAGGAGAATGAATTATTGTGAAATTTAAAGTCTGGATTATAACATTATCTCTTATTATATTGGTTGGAGTAATTTTTGCGGTTGTTTTTTTATTCAATATGCCAGAGGCTGAGATAATAAGTGTAAGTGCAGGTAACAGCCAGAGGTCCTATGTTTCTACCGAGGGCATACCCCAGGAAATATCAAATAAATCGAGTACATTCCAGGAACCTGCTTCTATCAGTGGAGAAAATCTGGCTTTGTACAAAGCTGTATCAGCAGATGCAAATACCCAGGTCTATTATGCTGCAAATTCAGTTGACGGTAATGTTAATACATATTGGGAGGGCGCATCGAATGCATACCCCAATATCCTGACTGTAGATCTGGGAGAGATATTCAGTATAAAAACTATAAGAATAAGACTCAATCCCAATCCCATCTGGGGTGCAAGGATTCAAACATTTTCAATTACGGGCAGTTTAGATGGAGAAGAGTATAGAACTATAGTTGATTTAACTGATTATGATTTTGATCCCATGACTGCCAATACAGTAACAATAGATTTTAATGCCATAGATACAAGATATGTCAGATTAGAATTTACTGCAAATAGCGGTGCGCCCGGCGGCCAGGTTGGTGAGATTGAAGTTTATTAAGGCTGGTAAGTTTGGAATCAATTCAGGTAATAAAATACTCTCATTGTAAAAATACTACACGGCTAATTTAAAATACTTTGACATAATATTAAGTTATGTTAGAATTGTTTTCCTGGCTCTCAAAATATTAAGTTTCTATTATAAAATTAATAAAAATAAGAGATTATATGAATACTAACGGCTCAGTAGTCTTAACCAAGAGGGTAATAATAACTTCATCAAATCCTGTAGCAAAAGAAGATTTTGTTAAGAAAATTGGAGAGATTGCACGAAATATTATTAAATTTCTTAAAAAAAACGGCTGCAAACAATTAGGGCATGTGAAACTAATCTCAACTACTGATGGAGAGGATTACCTGCAGCTGAGTGTTCTTGATATAGCGCAGAAGCCGCAAATAAAAGGCATGTTAAGAAAAACTTTTGAAAAGATAAAACTTACTTTTAATATAATTGAATTTGGAGTATGCAAGGAAGAGATTGACAATAAGATTACCGAAGAAATAAAAAACATACAGGCATATTTTAATGGCCGCTAATTGTTGCTGATACGTATATCCGGATTAAAATCAAAATCATTATTTATATACCCGAGATAAATAAATCTTGAAATATTGCTGTAATCTATCTTTAATAAATCTCCGGGATCGATATATTCATTATCATAAATTACACCAAAATGAAGATGATGAGCTGAATTTGAAGGATCATCAGATGCCCCTATGCAGGCAATTACTTCTCCCTGTCTGACATATGTACCGGTTGCCGGATAAATCTGCATTAAATTGAGATATGTGGTTCTTATTTTATCATTATGCTTG
>CAYRJH010000028.1:2556-9096 GCA_964424685.1 uncultured Actinomycetota bacterium
CGGATAAATCTGCATTAAATTGAGATATGTGGTTCTTATTTTATCATTATGCTTGATTACCAGGGTCCTTCCTCCTATCGGAGAGAAACCGCGATAACTGACTATGCCATTTCCGGCTGCAATTACTTTCTGCCCGAATTTACCTTCTATATCTATGCCCGTATGTTTTAGATATTTTTGCTCTTCAAGAATCAGGTAGCTCTGCCTGAAGCCGGTTATGATCTCACCTTCCAGGGGAATTATAAAGGGGGATTTATAGTCAGGGTAAATAAATAATGGTGAATTTATTAGTATAAAAAAAAATAAAATCATAGATAGAAAGAATAGAAAGAGTTTAATAACGCCGGGCTTATTATTAATATTTTTACTTTTAATTTTAATATTATAAAAAAAATATTTATGTTTTTTTATAGTTTTATGGACCATAAAAGAACCTCTTTTAAAAATAGTTTTAATAGCATATAAGATGGTATTATATATTAAATATTAATTTATGCAAATATATATTTATATAATTAGTGATTTATATAATTTAATCAATAACATTTTACTATTTGGGTGTTAAATCCTATAATAAAAAATATATGCAATTATTTTTTGGGGGGGATCGATATGAAAGATAGGATAAAAGAAATACTTTCCTGGTATGATAATGAAAACCCGGGGACTATTAAGAATCTATACAGCATACTTATGCATGGAAAATTAGCAGGGACAGGCAGGTTAGTGATTTTACCTGTTGATCAGGGCTTTGAACATGGTCCAGCAAGAAGTTTTGCTCCCAATCCCGGCGGTTATGACCCGGTTTATCATGTCAAACTTGCAATAGATGCCGGTCTTAATGCACACGCGGCGCCACTGGGCTCTATCCAGATTATTGCAAAGGAATACGCAGGGCAGATTCCGCTTATCTTAAAACTCAATAATAATGATGTTTTAAGTAATAACCCTGATCCTATACCGGCCGTAACTGCTTCCGTGGAAGATGCATTAAGGCTTGGCTGCGCGGCAGTTGGATTTACTATCTATCCGGGCAGTATTAATTTCAAAAAAATGTACGAAGAGATAAGGGAAATAGCGCTGGAAGCTAAAAGAAATGGTCTGGCAGTGGTAATATGGTCTTATCCAAGAGGCTCAAGCTTATCCAAAGAGGGCGAGACCGCAATTGATGTTGTGGCATATGCGGTTCAAATTGCTGCCCAACTGGGTGCACACTTAATAAAAGTAAAACCGCCTTCTGCGCACATAGAACTTGAAGAAGCAAGGAAAGTATATGAAAAATACAAAATTCCGGTTAATACACTGGCAGAAAGAGTCAGGCATGTTGTACAGAGTGGATTTGACGGAAAGAGAATAGTCATATTCTCGGGCGGCCCGGCGAAGGGCAGGGAAGAAGTGATTGAGGAAATAAAGCAGATTAAGGAAGGCGGAGGATTCGGCTCAATAATTGGAAGGAATTCTTTCCAGAGACCGAGAGATGAAGCTCTGGACTTTCTTAATGAAGTTCTTGATATTTATATGGAGCATTAATACAGGTAAAATTATTCTAAAGATCTCTTTAGAATAATGCATGTAAAAAGTATTAATATCTAAATAAAAAATATATAATAGCAATTAATAGCAACAAAAAAAGTAACTTTTTAGACATTTTTATTTTAGGAAACGAAAGGAGATAAAGAGAATGAACAAGGCGGAATTAGTAGACGTTATAAGCGGTAAAACAAAACTGTCAAAAAAAGATGTTGCCAGTGTCATAGATGCCATGCAGAAATCTATAATGGAGACATTGGCAAAAGGCGGTAAAGTAGCCCTGGTTGGTTTTGGCACCTTTAAGGTATCTAAAAGAAAAGCAAGGACTGGCCTGAACCCGCGTACAAAAGAACCAATAAAAATTGCAGCCTGCACCGCACCCAAATTTGTTGCCGGCAAAGCATTAAAAGAAAAAGTAAGATAACATCATAAAATCTTGATTATATATATAAAAAAGGCATTCTGCTTGAATGCCTTTTTTATATATATTTACCTTATGTTTTGTAATTATCAGCAACCTCAAGTTAAAGGTTTCAGTATACCTGCTTGCTAATTAATAGTAATTAAATCTTAAATGCCCAAAACTATTATCGGAAGTAGTAGAACTGACCCGCCAGGAGTACTACCCAGACAATAGTAATTATTATACCGGCTACAATGCCTATTGACCCAAGTACTATTCCGGCAATGTCAAAACCTTTGCCCTTCTCGCTTGACATGCCGCTTTTTATCCTGGACATGTCGATTGCTCCGAGTATAATGGGCACAATTCCCATTCCCAGAATGCCAGTTATAAGTGCCGCAATAGAGAGTCCGCTAGGACTTTGCTCCTGTGTTGTTTGTTCCATTGTTACCTCCAGGGTAGCTGGTTGATATTCTTTCTTAATTTATATATTTAATATATATTATATCTTTAAAATGAAAAAAATAAAAAATATATTTTTACACTTTTATTCTTTTAAGCTTTAATATATTGAATAACGAAAATAATTTTAGGGTTAATTTTTATAGTGATTTTTAAAGCGATGAGAACACTATTAGAAGACAACTGGCTTTTAGTCTGTTCAAAAGATATAAGTGGCTGCGGGGAGACAATTTCCAGGGCAGGCTATGCGGCTGACAAATGGTATCCGGTAAAAGTCCCGGGTACCATAGCTGCTTCCCTTATAAATAATGGTCTCTATGACGACCCTTATTATGGACTGAATTTAGTAAAATTACCCGGTTATAAAAAAAGGAGGGATATAAATTTTTCCCTGCAGCGTAAACCGGCAAAAAGTCCTTTTAGAGAATCCTGGTGGTACAGGACAGAATTTATTATAGAGGAGGACCTTAAAGAGCAGCGAATCTGGCTTAATTTCCGGGGTATTAATTATTCTGCAAATATCTGGCTTAACGGTAAGAGAATTGCCGGCACTGGTTATGTAAAAGGGACCTTCCGGTTGTATGATTTTGATATTACAGATTTTATACTATCAGGAGAGAGAAATGCCCTGGCGGTTGAAGTCTTTTCCCCGGAACCCGATAACCTGGCTTTGACCTTTATCGATTGGGCGCCCGGTATGCCTGATGATAATATGGGGATCTGGCAGCCTGTGATTTTATACTCTACGGGACCGGCTGCCTTAAAAAATACATTTATCCATACAAAAATAGATACAGCTGCGCTGAATGAAGCAGAACTGATTATTGAGACTGAAATAGTAAATACCAGGAATATGATTATAGAAGCTGAAGTTGAATGTGAAATAGAAAACATAACCTTTAGCAAAAATATTACCTTAAAACCTCTGTCCACAAATAAAATTCTCTTTATCCATTATGATTTCCCCGGACTGAAAATAAAAAATCCGCGCCTGTGGTGGCCATATCAGCTTGGAAAGCCAGAGCTATATGAACTTAAAATGGTTTTAAAGATAAGCAGTTACAGCAGCCGGGGAGTGGCTGAAAGCTGTAAAACCGGCGTCAGCAAAGATAGAAAATATATTTCGGATAGTGCAAGAGTTACTTTTGGGATCCGTGACATAAAAGCGGTCAATAATGAGTATGGAGTGCGGTTATTTATTGTCAACGGTAAGGAACTTTTAATCCGTGGAGCCGCCTGGTCGCCTGATTTAATGCTGCGGCAGTCAAAAAGGCAGGACGAGATTGATACTGATTTTATTATTAACCTTAATTTAAATGCTATCCGTATGGAAGGGAAACTTGCTACAGATTATTTCTGGGATCTGTGTGACAGGAAAGGGATACTTGTAATCGCAGGCTGGCCATGTTGTAACCATTTTGAAAAATGGGACAGGTGGAAAAACGATGACGTCAGTGTGGCAGAAGAATCTGAAAAGTCTCAGATATTACGGCTGCGTAATCACCCCTCATTTGCTGCCTGGCTTTACGGCAGTGACTTGCTGCCCCCCGAGAATGTAGAAAAGGTTTACCTTAAAGTTCTTAAGGAAACATACGACAGCCTGCCGGCAATTTCAAGTGCATCACATAAAGTATCAAAACTTACCGGTATTACGGGTGTTAAGATGACAGGACCTTATTCATATGTGCCTCCTGTATACTGGTACGATAAGAAAAGGCCAGGCTATGCTGAAGGCTTTAACACCGAAACCAGTCCGGATGTCTGTATTCCTATCATTGAGACCATTAAAAAAATGATACCTCCAGACCAATTATTTACCGGAAGCAGGGCATGGAATCATCATACCGGAGTAGGAAGGCAGTTTAATAATACAAAAAAGACTGATGATGCAATTTCTAATAGATACGGCCGGCCGGAAGACCTTGCCGACTATTCGAAAACAGCGCAGGTTTTAGGGTATGAAAGCTGGAAGGCAATGTATGAGGCGAATAACAGAAACTTCCCAAAAGCTACAGGTATTATAGGCTGGATGCTTAATAGTCCCTGGCCTTCTCTTATCTGGCAGCTGTACGACTATTATTTAAACCCTACTGGAGCATTTTTCGGCACAAAGAAGGCCTGCGAGCCTTTGCATATACAGTATTCATATGATGACCATTCAATCTGGATTATAAATAACGGGCCAAAAGATTACCCGGACCTTAGAGCATCAGTTAAAGTATATAATTTTGATTTAACGAAAAAACTGTCAAAAAATCTGGCAGTTAAAATAAGAAAGGAGAGCAGAAAAAAAATTTTTATATTGCCCGGAATCAGCGGACTTTCAGAGGTCTACTTTTTGAGACTTGATATAAAAAAAAGCAGAGTTATAGAAAGCCGGCAATTATACTGGCTGACAACAAATAAGGATATTTTTACGGGAAGGGATCTGTGGTATCAGTCTCCGCTCAGGACCCATGCCGATATGAGTTTAATGAGGAAAATGCCCAGCACTCGTATCAAAGTCTCTTCAAATTTGAAAAAGGTAGGTTGTGATCATCATATAAATATAACAATTGCAAATCCGGGTGATTATCTGGCATTTTTTATATGGGTTAAATTATATAATAAAAAAACAAATGAAATTATTGCACCGGTCTTCTGGAGTGATAACTGTATTTCACTATTTCCGGGTGAATCAATTAAGATAAACGGTGTAATACCAGGAGATATTGTTTTAAAAAATATGACTTTTAAAGGTGCAGTTCCCAGAAATTTAACCCCGGCGGGTCTTTCGGGGAGTAATATTATTGTAAAAGCAGAAGGCTGGAACTGTTAGTCTTTATTGATTTTAATATCAAGTATTTTTTCAAGTTCTGACAATTTTTCTTTATCTTTCATCATGAAAGGACATTTATCCTTTAAGATTATTTCAGGATTTTCCACGAGAGCCTCCGCGTATTTCTCGCAGCCCGGATAACCGCATGCGCCGCAGTCCCTTTTGGGAAATATCTTAAGTATTTTCTCTACCTTTGAAGATTTCCCTTTTTCTTTGGGAAGCAGGGTGCTTACAAGCACTATCAAAATACCGAGAAAAAGAGCAATTGCTGTAGATATTAATATAATTATTATGCTGTTTGTCATTTTTAAAAATATTTTTATAAAATAAAAAACAGGGAATTTTTAGGCCGCAGCTATAAAATTATCATAAAATCATAAAATAAATATGCCCGGCCCTTTTTGCCTGATTTTTTATAATATATCATATTATAAAAATATTTTTCTATTTTTCTACTTAAAATCTTTTTACAAAGACAGCGGGTTTGAATATTTAAAAAATTTTATTATACTTAAACCGGTAATAATTTTATTTTAAAAAGAAGGTAAAGATGAGTTTTTTTGAGGTTGCAAAAACAAATGAAATACCGGGAGTACAATGAAGCCTCTAATTGTCCGGGGAAAGGAAATAGCGAAGTAAAATATTCTTTCATTAAAACCTTAAAAAAAATAAAATAATTACGAATATATATTAGTGCAATAACAAATTTAAAAGTATTGGGCTGGAGGGCAAAATGTTTAAAATTAGAAAAATAAAAAATATTGTTTTCGTCTCACTGGCATTATCAATTATAGCCCTGGCTTTAAGTAGTTGCCAGGACGTAACGGAAACCCAGACAGAATACAACAACGGCGACAGCATCAACCAGACAGAATACAACAACGGCGACAGCATCAACCAGACAGAATACAACAACGGCGACAGAATCTACCTGATAGAATACAACAACGGCGACAGCATCAACCTGAAAATAAATGATACAGTTGAGATAAACCTGGAATCCAATCCGACTACGGGGTATGGCTGGTTTCTAAGCGATAAAACAAATGAATCGATAGTTTCTCTGGTTGATTCTGAATATATAGCGTCTGAAAAAGATGAAAAAATGGTAGGAGTAGGGGGTTATGAGACATTTACTTTTAAAGCTGTCTCTAAAGGGGAAACAAGAATCATATTAAATCATGAAAGACCCTCGGAAGAAGATACAGACCTTTTAGAAACATTTGAGGTAACCATTTCAGTTGACTGATAAAACAGATTAAGTATAAGGTTTACTTTACAGCAGCCATTGCCATGCTGCAATCTGCAATAGTAATGGCTGCTGATA
>CAYRJH010000028.1:9196-13112 GCA_964424685.1 uncultured Actinomycetota bacterium
GATAACGTAGCCGGATTATCGTTATCAATATTTGTGTTCATAATGTGCGCCGTCATAATGATATCTGCTTTACCGCTTTCAATTAATTTTTTATAAGGGAAAAGCTCTGACTCTTCATTATACGTATGTGTGACATCGGTAAGTCCCAGATGGCTGTCTCCGGCAGAGCTCCCATGCCCGGGGAAATGTTTTATTGCTGTAATAATTTTATATTCATGCATGGCATCAATAAAACTGGCTGCATGCCGGTAAACTTCTACGGGGTCATCCGAAAATGACCTTCCAAGCTTTCCTATTACCGGATTATTTTTATTTACATTTACATCAACCACGGGTGCAAAGTTTAAATTAAATCCAAGAGAGGTTAGTTCCGCTCCGAGCCTGGATGCTTCCAGGAAAGTATCTCCGGGGTCACCCCCTCCCATTTCCTGCGCACTCTTAATCTCTACAAAACCGTATTTTGAATTCAGGCGGTTTACACGACCCCCTTCGGCATCGACCGCTACAAAAATATCGCTGCGTGTAAGCCTTTTTAAATCTTCAATTAATTTTTCTGTCTGCTGCGGGTTCAGGATATTTCTGGGGAAGCTTTTTGACGGCATATCGCGATCAAAAAGTATAACGCCTCCTATATCATACTCATTAATATCATTTACTATCTTAGAAGAGCCGTCAACCTCTGTTCCCCTGAAACCTATAATAATCATTTCACCAATCATCCGGTCAAGGGTAGGAGCACTCTGCGCCGCGGCAGTAGAAGTATCTTCGCCAGAAATTTCGTCCTGTGCGGAAGCAGCTGCTTTTTCTTTTCCGCATGAAGAAAATATGGAGCCAAAAACAACAGTAACGCATAAAGCGAGAAGAAGTGGGATTATCCGGTATTTTTTCAGTCTTTTTAATCTCATTTTTAAAGATCCTTTTAAAAATAAAAATATTTATATTTCTATTATAAAAAATAGAATGTCTTCAGGTGTAATCTTAACTATAGTTTTCTTTTCTTATTTATCTTTACTGTATTGATTATACATCAATTTATGCGTATAATAAATATTGCCAGTCATGAGCATTTATAATTCTTAAATAATAAGAATAAACTAATTATAAAATATTAAAATGAAAAGATTAAATATTACTATACCAGAAAGAGTTGCCGAGGCGATAGAAGTTTATGAAAATAAAAGCAGATTTATTACCGAAGCAATAATTGAAAAAATAAGCAAAGACAAAAAAGAAAAGCTGGATAGTCTTCTTACTGAAGGATATAAAAATGAGTGCGGCTCCGATAAAGAAGTAAATAAGAAGTGGGAAGCCGCTACAATTGAAAGGTGGCCCGATTGAAAGATTATCCAAAAAGGGGAGAAATATGGCTCGTATCCCTTGAGTCCGTAGCAGGGCATGAAATCGGGAAAACAAGACCTGCACTGGTTATATCCAATAACAGGAGCAATGAATTTTCTTCAACTGTAACTGTAACACCCATAACATCTTCTGTAGAAAAAGTATATCCATTTGAGGTTATAATCTTAAAAACTGAGTCTGGACTTACATCTGATTCTAAAATAAAATGTAATCAAATAAGAACAGTGGATAAATTAAGATTGTTAAAGCCTGAAGGCACTCTGTCACCCGATAAGCTGAAAGAAGTTGAGAAAGCGCTACTGATACATCTTGATATACCGGAAAAACTGCTTTAACGAAAAACTTTATGGAAAATTTAAGAAAATACGGGGAATCCCCATTCAGCATAGCCGTAATCCACGGAGGGCCCGGCGCGCCCGGAGAAATGGCGCCGGTGGCAATAGAACTTTCTTCACGGTGGGGCATACTGGAGCCGCTCCAGACTGCAGTATCCCTGGAGGGACAGTTTCGTGAATTATATTACGTGCTGATAGATAACAGTAACCTGCCAGTTACAGTTATTGGATGGTCCTGGGGCGCAATGCTTGGTTTTATTCTTGCGGCAAGATGCCCTACAATTGTAAAAAAGCTGATACTTGTATCAAGCGGTGTTTTTGATAAGAGATATGCAAATAAAATAGAACAAACCAGACTGGGCCGCCTGGGCAGGGAAGAAAAAGAAAAATTTCAATCTGTTATAAAAGCGCTGGACGACCCCTGCTTTGCAAATAAAGACATGCTTATGTTAAACCTTGAAACATTAATGTATAAAACTGACCTGTATAACCCGCTGCCTTTTAAAAGCGACGTAGTTGAATACCAGTATAATGTTTTCAGGGATGTCTGGAGGGACGCAGAAGAATTCAGGGCAAGTGGAGAATTATTAAAGCTAAGGAAAAATATCAGCTGTCCGGTGGTGGTAATACATGGAGATTATGACCCCCATCCCTACATGGGTGTCGAAAAGCCCCTATCGGGTACCATAAGGGATTTTAAATTTATCCTGCTTGAAAATTGCGGCCACAAACCATGGGTTGAGAAAGATGCGATGGATAATTTTTATTATGTCATTAAAAAAGAATTACTATAGAAAGGTATGCCATGCCATCTAAAGGTCAAAAACTCGGTATTTTCTTGGGTCTTTTTGGGACAATATTGGGCGGTCTTCTCTGGATCATCATTACAGGCATAGTTCTAAAATCAATGATTTTTATAATTATACCTGCGGTACTTTTAATTGCCAGTACTGTGATAGTTTATCTAATTTATAATAAATATCCCCATAAGTGGCTCGTGATCTTAGGCGCCCTGATAATTTTTCTTGTTATTATCAATCTTATCTTTATAAATATTCTTTATCAGAGGATTCCGGATTATGTCGGGGGAATAACCACAGGCAAAAACGAGATGAGTCTTTTACAGGTAAATATTTTTCTTGGAATATTTGCTTTCTGGGGTATTTTCTGTTTAGTCCTGGGAATCTTTAAAAAATATCCAAAAAAACCTTAAATTTAAAACATAGCAAAAGCATATTTTTCATTTATTAATTTTTATTATTTTATCAGGTAGTGCGATTTTAGGAAAAAATTATTTTTTCGTATAAACCCTGCATTAAATATCGACACTGATGCTGCCGTTAACGACCTTCACCTGGTAACCCGGTTCGTTTTTTGTCTTAAGTTTAATAAAACCTATTTTGGGACCCGCAATACTTACTCCTGTGGTGACATCGAACCTGGAACCGTGTCTCGGGCATGTAACTATTTTCCCATCAAGCTTTCCTTTTGAGAGGTCGCCGCCCATGTGTGTGCATCTCCGGTTTATGGCATAGTAATTCCCGCTATAATTTACGACCACTATTTCTTTGCCCTGGATAGATACAGCTTTCATTGCTCCTTCGGGTATATCGCTGGTTTTTGCGACTTCATAAAAACTCATTTTAAACCTTCTTCTTAAAAATAAAACTATTACTTGTTAGATTATATTAAACTCAATAAAATATTTAAATTAAATCTTCTACCGGTCTTCTTCGAATGCCGGGCCATCAATATCGGCATTGTTATTATAACCCGCTTTTTCCCAGTATCCTCTAAAACCGGTATCGGATGACAGCTCAATACGGGTGACCCATTTGGCCCACTTATAACAAAATCATTTTTTCTTATCCGGAATGAAATCCAGCGATATGGAGTTTACGCAGTGTCTTATATTTTTTGAGGTAAGTCCTTCCCCTTCAAATACATGGCCCAGATGGCCGCCGCATCCGGAACAGACAATTTCTGTTCTTATTCCATCCTTATCCTTAAGCCGTTTTACAGCTCCTTCAATTTCTCCATCAAAAGCCGGCCAGCCGCACCCTGATTTAAATTTACCTTCGGCTCTGTATAATAACTTCCCGCACTGCCTGCAGGCATAGGCACCCTTTTCGGAGAAATCTTCATATTTGCCGCTAAAGGGCGGCTCGGTCCCCTTATAAATTATTACTCTTTTTTCCTCTTCTGTAAGCTTTCTTTTCATT
>CAYRJH010000029.1:0-13099 GCA_964424685.1 uncultured Actinomycetota bacterium
TATTAATCCAGCGTTTGAGAAACTTACCGGTTTTTCTTCAAAAGAAATTATTGGCAGTAAGCCGCCACGCCCCTACTGGATAAAGGGACTGGAAAGTATCTATGATCAAAATATAAAGAATGCTTTTAAAAAAGGAATAAAAAATCTTGAGTTACCATTTATAAATAAAAACGGTCAAAAATTCTGGGTTGAAGTTTCCTTAATCCCTATACGGGGGGATACTGGAAAAATAAAATTTATGTTAGGTAATTTTGTCGATATAACTTTAAGAAAAAAAACATACACTAAACTGGAAGAAACATTAGACAATATTATAAATACCCTTGCTTCAATAGTAGAAACAAGGGACCCTTATACATCAGGACATCAAAAAAGGGTAACAATATTATCCGTAGAAATAGCAAAAAAATTAAAATTCAGTGATGAAAAAATAAGATTTATAAAAACAGCATCTCTGATTCACGACATAGGCAAAATAAATATACCTCCTTCAATCCTATCAAAACCCGCCAGGCTGTCTGATATAGAATTCAATATAGTAAAAACTCATTCTCAGACTGGATTTGATATAATCAAGAAAATCCATTTTCAATATCCTATAGAAAAAGTTATTTTACAGCATCATGAAAGAGAAAACGGCTCAGGTTATCCGGGTGGTCTGAAAGGAAAAGACATAATGCTTGAAGCAAAAATCTTAGGTGTCGCAGATGTAGTGGAAGCAATGTCTTCTCATAGACCGTATAGGCCTTCACTTGGTATAAAAGCCGCTATAATTGAAATTAAAAATAATAAAGGCATACTTTATGACCCTGATGTAGTTGAAGCCTGTATAAAAATTATTAAAAGTAAAAAATTCTCTTTCGATAAAGATCCGTTTAAAACTATTATCTAATATTAATTCACATCACTTATTACGTCTATTATAAAAATACCATCACTTTAAAAACATACCTATTTTATCAGCATGCAATCACCAAAGCTGTAAAACCTGTACCCACTTTTTTTTGCTTCCTCATATGCATTTAAAATATTCTCTCTTCCTGCAAATGCGCATACCATAACAAGAAGAGTTGACCTGGGTAAGTGAAAATTAGTAATTAACCGGTCAGTAGCTTTAAATTGATAACCAGGATATATAAAAATGTCAGTCATTCCACTGTCCCCTGTTATTTCGCCTTTTTTTGACATTAAAGTTTCAAGAACCCTCGCCACGGTAGTACCGACAGCAGTAATTTTATTTCCGCTTTCTCTTACAAGCCTTATTTTTTCCGCTTCGCCTTCGTCAATAAAATACTGTTCACTATGCATCTTATGTTTCTCTACTTCATCTGCCGATATCGGTCTGAAAGTATCAAGACCTATTCTCAGGTTTAATTTTGCGAACACAATCTCTTTTTTCATTAATCTTTTAATCAATTTTTTTGAAAAATGAAGTCCTGCAGTAGGCGCAGCTGTAGAACCTCCTTTTCTGGCATATACAGTCTGATACTGATTATCTTTAATTCCAATATTTTTAATATAAGGAGGAAGAGGTACCTCGCCGTATTCTTTAAAAATAACATCTACAGGAAAATTAAATTCTACTATTGCTTTACCATAATCTAATTTTGATTTAACTACGAAATAATACTTTCCGATAAGCACCTCATCATAAGGTTTAACTCTTTTTGATGGTTTTAGTAAAACCATATACTCATTATTTTCTAATTTTTCAAGAACAAAACATTCAATAGCGGCTCCCGTTTTCTTTTTTACACCTTTTAACCGGCACTTTACAACTTTACTCTCATTTAGGACAAGAGCATCTCCTTTTTCAAAATATAAAAGCAGATTATAAAAGATGTCATGTGTTATATTGCCTGTTTTTCTATCGAGTATTAAAAGCCTGGATTCGTCTCTTCGCGGCAGAGGTTTCTGCGCTATTAATTCTTGAGGTAGTTCGTAGTCAAATAACTCAATCTTCATTTTCCGGGATATTATTAAAAAGTTTAGGATTATCTTCTTTGCGTACTCCCATATACTTAAAAGCTTTGTTTGTAGCAACTCTGCCTTTTGAAGTTCTCTTAAGAAACCCTAACTGTAAAAGGTAGGGTTCATAAACATCTTCTATTGTATCAACTTCTTCGCCTATTGAGGCTGCTACTGTTCCTACACCCACTGGTCCTCCGCTGAATTTTATGACTATAGTATTCAATATTTTTTTATCCACTACATCCAGGCCCAGTTTATCAATATCGAGTCTGCCAAGAGATTTTTCCGCTATTTCTTCATCTATCGCACTATTGCTGTACATCATAGCGTAATCTCTTACCCTGCGCAGCAGCCTATTTGCAATTCTTGGCGTACCCCTGCTTCTTTCCCCTATGATTTCAGCACCTTTTCTGGTTATTTCTATACCAAGAATACCGGCTGACCTTAAAATAATTTCAACAATGTTCTCTTTGTCATAATAATCTAATCTTATATTTACCCCAAATCTATCCCGCAGAGGCGGCGCAACCAGCCCTATTCTTGTTGTAGCTCCAATAATAGTGAAAGGTTCGATATCAATCCTGATTGATTTTGCTGATGGGCCTTTTCCTATTATTATATCAAGTTTATAATCCTCCATTGCCGGATACAAAATTTCCTCAATACTTCTATTCAATCTGTGAATTTCGTCAACAAACAATACATCAAATTTTTCCAGATTGGTTAATATAGCAGCCAGATCGCCTGCTCTTTCTATAGCTGGTCCCGAGGTAATCCTGAACCCCACATTAAGCTCATTTGCAATTATTCCCGCAAGACATGTTTTACCGAGTCCAGGAGGACCTGATAAAATAACATGATCCAGGGGTTCTTTTCTTTTTCTTGCAGATTTAATAAAAACTAAAAGATTTTCTATTATTTTTTTCTGACCTATAAACTCTGATATGCATCTCGGGCGTAAACTTTTATCAAGCTCAGTATCAACTTTTAGTTGTTTTGGATTTATATCATTATCTTTATTAATTTTATCATCCATTTTTTATATGCTGATTAAATGTTTTAAACCTCATTATTTTTTAAATTTCCCTGAGCGCTATTTTTAATATGTCCTCAGTTTTTTTCTTATCAAAAATATCTACATCTAATCTGGATACTGCTCTTGTTATCTCTGCTGAATTATAACCAAGAGTTCTTAAGGCTTCTTTTACTTCCTGTAATTTT
Organism: uncultured Actinomycetota bacterium; assembly: GCA_964424685.1. GTDB lineage: Bacteria > Actinomycetota > Humimicrobiia > Humimicrobiales > Humimicrobiaceae > JAQVEM01. The sequence goes on from CAYRJH010000029.1 coordinate 3,193, forward strand.
TCATTTTCTTTAATACCGGCGCCTGCAATTACCATCCTTCTATCGTCTTCTATTTTATTTTTAAGCTCCAATATCATTCTTTCAGCAAGTTTAAGACCGATTCCCGGTATTCTTCTTAAGAGGTCAGTTTCCCTGTCCGTAATTATTCTTCTAAGCTCCTGCCCACTGTAAATAGAAAGTGCGCTTAATGCTATTTTAATAGAGATTCCTGAAACACTTAATAATTTTAAGAAAAAATCTTTATCATCAGTATCCAGAAAACCCACCAGTTTTAATTCTTCTTCTCTTACATGGGTGTATATATCAAGTTCGACTTCCGAACCTGTTTCAGGTATTTTCTCAAAAGTCCTTCCTGAAATTAATACTTCAAATCCTATCCCGCCGGTTTGAACTATGATACTTGAAGGAGATTTTTTTACTATTTTACCAAATATTTTTGCAATCATATACCGCTGTTATTTTTTAAAAGCTTTTACTTTTTCTTTAAACTTTCTATTATTTGCATGGCACACAGATATAGCCATTGCATCCCATGCATCATCCTTTTTGGGGAAAAAATTTTCCTTGACTCCCAGTATAATCCTTAACATATATTTTATCTGTGTCTTTGTTGCTCTTCCATAACCTGCAATAGCCTGCTTTACTTCAAGCGGCGTATATTCATATATTTTAATATTATTGATGCTTCCTGCCAGTATAGAAACTCCCCTTGCCTGTCCGACATCTAAAGCTGTTTTAGTATTAACATTAAAAAATATCTCCTCGATAGCAATACAGTCAGGACAATACTCTTTTATAAAACGATTAATTTCTAAATAAATTTCTTCCAGTCTTTCGCAGGTTGGCTTGATCTTTTGAGTAATAATACACCCTGAATACACCGGTTGATATTTCCCACCCTTTATATCAAGTATGCTTACTCCTGTTGTTTCAAGTCCGGGATCTATCCCGAGTATCCTGATTCCATTATTTAACATTTTTAATATCTATATTTCGTTTAATATCTCATCTGTTATTTCCAGATTTGTATCTACATTCTGTACATCGTCATGATCATCCAATGCATTTATCAGTTTCAATGCCCTGGTGCTTTCCTCTTTTGATAGCTTTAAAGTTGTTTTTGGTACAAAATTCATTTCACCTGATTTTATTTTTATATTACTCTTAATAAGAGCTTCCCTGACCCTTATAAAATCAGCCAGAGAAGTTTTTATTTCATATATATCATTGTCTTCATCAATATCTTCAGCACCGACATCAATTATATTTAGCATAAATTCTTCTTCGTCTTTAATATCTTCTTTTCCGACTATTATTATACCCTTTCTCTCGAACTGCCAGCTTACACTTCCGCTTTCACCAAGAGTTCCGTTATATCTGCTTAAAATATTTCTTATATCTGAAGCAGTCCTGTTTCGATTTTCCGTCATTACCTCAATTATCAGAGCTATACCGCCGGGTCCATATCCTTCGTATACTATACTCTCATAATTTCCCCCTTCTATCTCACCTGTCCCTTTTTTGATTGCCCTTTCTATATTATTCTGGGGCATATTATATTCCTTGGCTTTAGCAATAGCATTCGCAAGAGCTATATTATCTTTAGGGTCAGCGCCCCCGTCTTCCCTTACTGCTACAATTATATTCCTGCTAAGTTTTCCAAAAATATTTCCGCGCTTTGCATCTTCTTTGGCTTTCTTATGTTTAATTGAATGCCACTTAGAGTGTCCCGACATATCAATTCTCTCCTTTGTAATTTTTAATCATATTTTTAAAATACTGGTGTATGCTTAAATCATCGGTTAACTCGGGGTGAAATGTACACGCAATAACACTATGATTTCTTACCAGTACTGCTTCATTATTCAGTGATGCCATTATTTTTATATTCTTGCCTGTATTTATAATTTTAGGCGCTCTTATAAAAATAGATTTAAATTTTATCTTTCTTTTGTTTTCATTTAATTCCTTCTCATTTTGACTAAAGTCTATTTCTATAAACTCTTCAAAACTATCCACCTGCCGGCCGTAGGCATTCCTTTTTACATTAATGTCTATATAACCAAAACCTTTACCTTCTTCTTTAATGTTTTTTGCCAGCAGGACCAGCCCTGCACACGTTCCTAATATAGGTTTACCCTGCTTATAGAATTTATCAAGCTCGTCTTTAAACCTGTATTTTTCCAGTAATTTTTTTATAGTGGTACTTTCACCTCCAGGAATAATGAGACCATCAATATATTTTAACTGCCCTGGAAACTTTATTTCTGTTGCATCTGTTCCGCATTCTTTTAATTTAATTATGTGCTCCTTGAAGGCTCCCTGTAGAGAAAGAACACCAATTTTTAAATTCAATTTTCTTCTACCATCCTCTATTTGAAATTATATCTTTATCTAAAAGAGTAGACACCGATGTTCCCTTCATGGGAATCCCCAGGCCTCTGGAAACTCTGGCCAACACCTCGGGATTATTGTAATGCGTGGTTGCTTCAACAATAGCCTGAGCCATTTTTGACGGACTTTCCGATTTAAATATTCCTGAACCAACAAAAACGCCCTCTGCCCCCAGCTGCATTATCATAGCAGCATCAGCCGGAGTAGAAATTCCACCTGCCGAGAAATTAACTACCGGCAAACACTTATTCTCATGAACAAATAACACCAGGTCATAAGGCGCTCCAAGTTCTTTGGCCACGCTCATAAGCTCTTCTATAGGGAGAGTGGCGACTCTCGCTATCTCGTCCTTTATACTTCTCATATGTTTTACAGCCTCAATAACATCACCGGTACCGGCTTCACCTTTGGTCCTTATCATTGCGGCACCTTCTCCTATTCTTCTCAAAGCTTCTCCCAGATTGGTAGCGCCGCAAACAAATGGTACTTTAAAATCCCATTTATTTATATGGTTTTTCTCGTCAGCCGGAGTCAGGACTTCACTCTCATCTATGTAGTCAATTCCTATAGCTTCCAGAATCTGTGCTTCGGCAAAATGCCCGATTCTTACTTTTGCCATTACAGGAATTGATACTGTATCCATTATTTTTAATATGATTTCAGGATCTGTCATCCTGGCTACTCCGCCTTCTGCTCTAATATCTGCAGGAATCTTTTCTAATGCCATAACCGATACTGCTCCCGCTTCTTCTGCAATCTTTGCCTGCTCAGGTGAAGTTACATCCATTATTACTCCGCCTTTTAACATCTGGGCAAGCCCTGCTTTAACTTTTAATGTTCCTTTTTCCATATTTTTAAACACCTCCTGTTATAACACCCAGCCGGCTTATTTGTATATTTCCACTCCTAAGGACATATTTTCAAGCCTTTTGATTCTTTCCTCTGTGGGAGGGTGCGTATTGTATAAACTACTAAAGAATGCCTTTTTTTTGCTGCCAAAAGGATCTGCGATAAATAAATGTGCAGTAGCGTTACTTGCAGTTTTTACTTCACTAAAATTACTTATTTTTTTAAGTGCATTTGCAAGTCCAGCCGGATATCTTGAAATTAAAGCTCCTGTTGAATCAGCCAAAAATTCCCTGTTCCTGCTGATTGCCAGCCTTATAAGTGTGGCAATTATAGGTGAAAGAATTAAAAGAACCAGCCCGAGTATAAGGAAGATAATAGCCAGTTTGCCACCTCCCAGACTTCCGCCGGACTTCTTTTTCCCACCCCCAAAGAAAAAACTTCTTAATATAATATTGCTTATAATGGAAACCATTCCCACAAATATTACTACTATCGTCCCCAGCAATATATCGTAATTTTTTATATGAGACAGCTCGTGCGATATAACACCTTTAAGTTCTTCATCATTAAGATTATCAAGCAGACCCCTGGTAAAGACTACCACGCTATTCTGCGGATTACGCCCTGTAGTAAAAGCATTCATCCCGTTATCTTCTATCATATATATTTGCGGCATAGGCAATCCGGCAGCTATTGAAAGACCTTCAACCATATAATATATTCTCGGATTTTCATCTCTGGATATTGGTCTTGCTCCTGTTAATCCCAGGACGATTTTATCACTATAATAATAACTGGAAAAACTCATAACAACCGCAATCAGCAGCGCAAACACCATAAAAAATATGGAATTATAACTGCCCACTCCATAACGGTAGTCCATATAATAACCAAGAGCAAAACCTACCATGGTAATAAAGACAACAAACCCTATTATTATAAATACAGTTTTTGCCCTATTTTTGGCAATTTGCTCATACATCTTTCAAATCACGCTCTTTTTCAAATTCCTTCTTATTGTTAAAAGTTACTTACTATTAGAAATTTACTTTAACTGGTTCCCTGGCTTCGGTTTCTTCTATTTCAAAATAATCTCTTGATGTAAAATTAAAAATTTTTGAAAATATATTTCCCGGGAACGTTTGTATAAGGGTGTTAAATTTCATAACCATATCATTATAAAATTGTCTGGAGAAAGCAATATTACTTTCAACACCATTTAGCTGCTCCATTAATCTTAAAAAATGCTGGTCTGCTTTAAGATTTGGATAATTTTCAGCTAAGGCAAACAATGACTTTAATGTACTTGTAAGCATATTCTCAGCTTTTGCCTGTTCTTTTACTGTTTGGGCATCAATTCCCATTTTTCTGGCATTTATTACACTTTCCAGAGTCTCTCTCTCATGTCTTGCATAACCCTTTACTGTTTCCACAAGGTTTGGTATCAGGTCGTACCTTTTCCTTAACTGAACATCAATCTGATGCCATGAGTTATCTACTTTGTTCCTTGAAGAAATTATTGAGTTATATATTCCTACTGAGATTAGGATTATCAGTAATAGTAATCCACCCAGCACTGCCAATACTGCAATAACTCCTGTTGACATAATGACCTCCTTGCATTTTTAATTATTTTACTAAATGCTAAATTAGGATATTCTACATTTTAGCATGCTAAAAATAAACAACTTTAAATTATATCATATAAATAATTGCAAAAATATAATAACACTGCCGCGTATTTATTGTCTCGTTGCAGGGCTAATATTGTTTTTTACACATAATATTTTTTGTGGTATATTTCTTCTATTACCCATACTAATATAATAAAATACACATTTTTGGGGAGGATTTTAATGGATAGTAAAAGTTGTTCCAACAACAAAGTAATAGGCCTTATCTCAGGAAATGGAACCGGTAAGACTTCACTGGCAGAATGCATTCTATATAATTCCAAAACAATTGAACGGCTGGGAACTATAGAAACAAAAAATACTGCTTCAGATTATAATCCGCTTGAAATTAAAAAAGGGTTTAGCATTAATTCAAGTGTTCTTAATTATAAATGGAAGAATTTCAATATTAACCTTATTGATTGTCCGGGTTATATGGACTTTATCGGCCAAACACAGTCTTCAATCAAGGTAATCGACAGTGCGCTTTTAGTCGTTGATTCAAAATCCGGAGTGCAGGCACCTACTGAATTAGTTATAGAGCTTCTTGCTAAAAATCCCAAACCAATGTTTTTTATACTTAATAAACTTGATCTTGAAAATATTGATTATTTTAAAACAATTGAAAACATTAAAAATGAATATAATTTGAACCTCATTCCGATTACCGTTCCTGTTAACAGCGGGGAAAATTTTTCCCAGATTATTGACATGCTTCAAAATCAGGCTTATGAATATAAAGATAAAAATTCTTCTGGCTCCAGAATCCCTGTAGAAGAAACTATTAAAGACCAAATTGAAAATCATCATAATGAATTAGTTGAGTCTATAGTAGAAACAGACGACGAACTTCTTAATAAATATCTTGAAGGTGGGAAGATAGATGATGAAGTAATAAGTGATGTATTCAAACAGGCAGTAGTTAAAGGTAAAGTAATACCTGTTTTCGCTATTTCCGCAGTCAGGAATATTGGCATAGATATCCTGATGGATTATATAAACTCTCTGCTTCCATCAGCTCTTGATATTCAACCTATCAGGGTAAAAGATTTAAAAAAGAATGAAGAAACTGAAATAAAGCCCTCTCCTGATGGACCTGTTCTGGCATATGTATTTAAAACAATGGCTGACCCCTATATAGGTAAATTATCGATATTTAGAATTTTTTCCGGAACCTTTAAAATAAATGATAGTTATTATATTTCCAGCTCACAGAAAACACACAAATTTACTAATTTATTTAAACTTCAGGGTAAAAATCAAAGTGATATAAGTGAGGCTTCCTGTGGAGATATCGTTTCTGTCTCCAAAATTATGGACATCTCAAACGATGATACTATCTCTATACAGGATCAGCCTTATAAAATAGCTGAAACAGAATATTTTTCCCCTACTCTTCCCAAAGCAGTCATACCAAAGAGTAAGGGTGATGAGGAAAAAATAAGTAGCGGTATTTCCAAATTAGTGCAGGAAGACCCTACAATAAGACATGAATTGAATCTTGAGGTACATCAAAGTATCGTCTGGGGAATGGGAGAACTCCATTTATCTATTGCAAAAGAAAAATTAAAAGAGAAGTTTGATGTTGATGTCGACCTTTTCACACCTGATGTAGCATATAAGGAGACTATAAGAAAAGAAGCAAAAGCTGAATATAAATATAAGAAACAATCCGGTGGAAGAGGACAGTATGGCCATGTTTTTATTGAAATCAAACCACTGGAAAGTGGTGCGGGCTTTGAGTTCAAGGATAGTATATTTGGAGGGGCAATCCCCAAGGGTTACATACCCGGTGTTGAGAAAGGTATAAGAGAAGCATTGCAGAAAGGCATCCTGGCGGAGTGCCCCGTGGTAGATATTAGCGTAAATCTATATGACGGCTCATATCATACTGTAGACTCTTCTGAAATGGCTTTTAAAATAGCAGCTTCCATGGCTTTTAAAAAAGGAATGCAGGAAGCTTCTCCTGTTATACTCGAACCTATCATGGAACTGGAAATTACTGTACCTGAAAAATATATGGGAGATATAATCGGTGATGTAAATTCAAAAAGAGGAAAAATTATTTCAATGACGCCCACCGAGAATAAGAAGCAGCTCATCAAAGCTTTTGTACCCCAGTCTGAAAGTTTTAACTATGCTACTGATCTTACTTCCCTTACTCAGGGAAGAGGAAGATTTATTCAAAAATTTTCCCATTATGAGGAGTTACCTTCAAATTTAGCCCAGAAAGTAACAGAAGAAAGGAATAAGCAAAAAGAATGAGAAAAGTTCGCAATAAATATAAATTTTTATTAGATAAAATTCCATATATATTATTTGGGTTTATATTAATAATTGCAGTAATAATATTTTTTTCAGTTAGAAGCTGCATGCCGTTAACTTTTTTCTCAGGAATGCCTGAAAATAAAGAGAGTGAAATAGAGTACTCTTTATTTATAGCTTCTCCTTCTAACGGTCAAACCTTTGACTTTGTTAACCAAAATGAAACAGTACCAATTGAAATAAAAGCAAAAGAAGCAGAAAGTTTGGATTATATAATAAAAGTACTTATAAATGAGAACGAGGTAAAATCTTTTACCCTTCCGCCTTATGAGTATAACTGGAACCCTGGTAGTTCCGGCGAATACGAAATTATAGCTCAGCTTGTAAATAATGATGGTGACATTATTATAAAATCAGATACCGTAAATTTTACTGTACAGTACGAAATTGAACCTGAAGATAAAACTATAATAAGCATGGATATAGAAGAAAAGAAAAATAATGTTATAGGCCAGTCCATTTTTAGAACTAACAATACAATTCCTACCGGGGTTCCCATTTTCTCCTATAAGTGTTATGCACCTCCTGTAATAGACGGGGTTATCCAGGAGTGGGATAAATTTGAAAGTTTTACATCTTTTGTGCCTACTATTAGAAAAGAAAACTATACCACTCATACTGATATTTCCGGTATATTCTACTCCAGCTGGGATGATGATAATTTCTATTTTGCAGTGCGTGTCAGTGATGATGTTTTTAACCAGAATTACACAAGTAATCAGATAAACAAAGGTGACAGCGTAACTATTGTATTTGATACCGAACTTGAAGAAGACATGCAAATTTCGTTTTACAATAGCGATGATTATCGAATTGATTTTTCTCCGGGCAGCTTTACCGGAATACCGGCTGAAGCATTCATGAGTTGGCCAAACAATGCACCTCCCAGGGGCGCTGTAGTTGCTTCAACCAGAGTGGCAAACGGATATATACTGGAAGCAAGTATTCCCTGGTATAATTTCACAAACTATACACCAGGTGATGAAAATGTGCTTGGATTTACAATATCAATACTCGATACTGATAATCTGGAATCAACTGAACTCGTAATTTCATCATCAAAAACTTTTGACTTTAATAATACTTCTACTCTTGGAGCTATTGCGCTGATTGATGCCGGGGATATACAAAGTATTGAAGAAGAGACTTCCAATAGTGCAGAAAATCCTGATTAAAATAAAACATCAGACAATATTTTTAAAATTCAAATAAAGGATCAATACACATAAACCAGCCAAGATAGTACTCATCATCATCCCTGTTTTATATTTCATATCAGTTATTGTGTATATTAAATTGTTTGTTATAATTTTAAAAAATATAATACTTTTAATTTCCTTATTTAATTGTGAAAAATAGTGACATAAAAAGCCTTATATTCAGGATAATAAATATTATCATTGTGGTTGGACTGGGAGCATACCTGGTTTATTTTCTGTTGGGCCGCATTAGCTTTTCAGAATTAAAGAGGTCATTTATCGAAGTTTATATGCCGTCTCTTGTAATAGGACTTGTATTGATGTTCTCTATGGACTTTTTTAAATCATACAGACAAAAAATCCTTATAGGGACAGATGATGTCAGATATGCCGATATGTTTTTAATATCACTTATAAGAAATGCCTTTAACATGGTTTTACCGGCAAGGACCGGGGAGCTTTCATATATATATGTGCTTAGAAAGAAATTTAAAATACCGGTAGAGATAGGCGTTTCTACACTTATGATAGGCCTTATATTTGAATTGATCATAGTTTTCTGTATTGCTATTATTTCTATTATTATTATTGGAATAAACATATATTCTATTTCTTATACAAGTGTAATAATAATTGCTTCCATATTACTTGCAGCAAGTCTTTTGCTATTGATTTTTCTTTCAAAATTTATCGGTTTCTTTATAAAAATTGGAGATTGCCTATTAAGAAAATTTCCGGGTCTTAATAATAGCAAGGTATTCACCTATTTATATAAGAAAATAATAGAAACAAATAAGAGTGTTGAATTAATCCAAAAAAGAAAGATATACTGGAAAGTCTTTCTTCTTTCTGTTACTACAAGAGTAATAAAATTTACTTCTTACTATTTTCTGATACATGCATATTTAAAACCTCTTGGATACGATTTTGCCAATCTCCCGTTATGGACTATATTACTGGCAACAATTGCAGCTGAATTATCTGCCGTGCTCCCTACACACTCGATTGCCGGCCTTGGAACATATGAAGCCGCTTTTGTATTTGCAATTATGGCGCTTGGATTTCCTAATGAGCAGGATGCAATTATTGCAGGTTTCAATTATCACATAATAAATCTTATTTTTACCATAATATGGGGTATAGTAGCAGTTTTAATAATTGTTATGCCTTTTTATAAGATAAGAAAAAATCTGCCCTCAAATCACGTATAAAGGCTGTAGACTCTCCATGTGAAAGCAATTTTCCCGAGTTTAAAAATAGGATTTATTATATCCATATTTACATCTGCCATCTGAGATGCCGAGCCATGTGTTACTCCCATCTCTATGGCAGCCTTTTTAATTAACCGGTAAAGCCTGAAGTCAATGCCATTCTTTCTGTGACCTTTTTCTATTCCCAGGATAAGGAATCTCATTCTGGTAAAATTTTTCTGCTTAAGTCTTTTTTTAATATTAATAAATATAGACA
>CAYRJH010000030.1:0-12950 GCA_964424685.1 uncultured Actinomycetota bacterium
GTTAAATCATTTTGTACAGAAATATATATCTTCACTTTCAGGGAGTCCCATATATTTAACTTTTTTATCTCCTAATTTTTTTACAAAACCATCTACTTTTACTGAAAATCCAGCTGCAATGAGAAAATCCCTATAATCTTTTCCATAACCTCTCACATGTTCTGCGAAACCATATATTTTTTCCCTGGCTTCAGGGGTTATAACTGCCGGATCTTCAAAGGTTAATTCACTGAGTATCGGGACTTGTAGTATCGCCCATCCTCCAGGTTTCAAAATCCTATAAATTTCACTCATCGCTTTTTTATGATCTGGAATATGCTCAAAAACATGATTACAGATTATTACATCAAAAACATTATCATTCATTTTTATATCAGTTATGTCCATGTAAATCATAGCAAGAGTTGGGTCAAGATCAGCGCTTAAATATTCTATAAATTCATTTTTTCTAATTCTATTGGATAATACAATTTCAGGAGCAACATGTAGAAGTTTCTTTTTAGGGCTTATAAAGAAATTAGTATATTCTTCAAGGTAGAGCCATAAAAACCTTTCTCTTTCAATAGAGCCACAAACAGGACAAAGCGCCTCTGGTCTTGGACCGATTTTTATATGTGGTGGGAAATAATATGTGAAAAATTTTTTAATTTTGCTATCGCAGACAGGACAGAATTTTTCATTTCCATAAAAGATTTTTTTCTTTAAGTATTCCCTATGTTTGCCCGGGGTTATTTTTAAAGTACCTTCAACTAAAAATCTTTTTAAATTTTTTATTGTATTAATCATCTTAATTCTTTTCTAATTATACCTTTTTTCTAATTTATATGTTTAACTAAAACTATAATAATATGTATTGTGATATTATAATTGGTTTATATAGCTTTCCAATCCTGCTCTTTTAAATGGTAAATTGTTTAGTTAAAATTGTGGGAATTAGGAAAATAATTGCTGTCCGGAGAAAGGATGCGGATTAAGATATGCCGGTGATGCCGGTTATTGCTCTTTTATGATTGCTTCGTTCCTTGTGAATTCTTCATAGATGCCAATGTGTCCCCAGAAATCCTCTATGTAAAGCCCGTCTATCTGGCCGCTTTCCTTGCCCTCTATGATTATTTTTACCTTATCTATTTCTTCAAATTCGGTCAGTGTATTAACAATAGAGGAAATAGCCAGTGCTTCAGTGGTTGAACTGTGGGGTATTTCCTCAAAGTTCGTTATAATTTCTTTGCTGAAGTCCACGACAGCGGTGCCATCGGATAATTTTACTGAATTGACTTTAACATTGGAAGGGATAGTGGGGTAAAGTTCACTAGTCTCCGGACCTTTAATCAATTCTTCAAGGACGCTTTTATAAATATCATTACCCGGGGTAATCTTCCGGGTTTCTTTTACAAGATAAAATTCTACCTCAGAAGAATAGGCAAAGTATAAAGAAACACTGCGTGTGCAGGAAGCCAGTGAAATCACAAAAAATATAATTAATATTGATACGGCGCCTAAAAAGAAAAACCTTGTTGATTTATTTTTTTTCATTTTACCCATACAGTACCCTAAAATATTTATTTTTTAATTAAACTTTTTTATCTTAATCAATTCTATACAGGGTAAGGTAAAAAAACAATATACAAATCCATAAAAATGAAAAAATTTGAAAATTTTGGCTTTTCAGATAATATTATTTCGGATAGTATTATTATATTAGTATTTAATTTCGGGGAACATTAAATAGAAATTGTAATATAATTTTTACTTTTAAAAGACAATCATTAATACTTTCAATAAATCTTAAAAGTTTATGGGGCAAAATAAAATGAGAAATAAAGCTTTACTGGTAATAAATATGTTAAATGATTTTGTACTCGACGGCGCTCCTCTAAAAGTTCCTAAAATTGAGAAAATTATAGAACCCATAAAAAGGGAAATCGGAAAGGCGAGAAGCGAGGGTTATCATGTGATATATATATGTGACAGGCATGAAGAAAATGACAGAGAGTTTGAATTGCTTCCGCCCCATGCTGTTAAAGGCATGGAAGGCTCAAAAATAATAGAAGATTTAAAACCCGAGGGCACTGACATAATTGTAAGAAAGAGTACTTTTTCAGGATTTTACAATACAGACCTGGATGAAATATTAAAAAAATTATTGGTAGAAAAGCTAATAGTTACTGGAAATGTAACCAATATATGTATTCTCTATACTGTAGCGGATGCTATAATGAGAGGCTATAAGGTTGATGTGGTAAAGGATGCGGTAGCAGGTATTGATGAAAAAGATCATAAATCTGCGCTGGAACAGATGAAAAACGTGCTTAAAGTAAATATAATCTAAGGGAAATAGAAAGGGGATTTAATGGGTGTAAGATTATTTTTGATAAGACACGGCCAGACATTATTGAATGAAGAGGGGAGGTACCAGGGGGATAAAGATATTAACCTTACCTTGCTGGGTATCCGTCAGGCAAAACTTGCGGCCAGGTATCTGTCAAAAGTAAATATCTCTAAAATTTACACTAGTCCCCTTAAACGCGCCCTGGATACCGCAAATATCGTAAAAAAAAGTAAAGATTCCGGTATTGCAATAAGGGATAACTTAAGGGAAATAAGTTTTGGAAAATGGGAAGGAATGAAATTTGATAAAATAAATGAGGAATTTCATGATGATTATCAGAGCTGGCTCAAGGATCCGTATAATAATTCACCTACGGGAGGAGAGAGTTTTAAAGATGTCCAGCAAAGAGCGGTAACTGAAATCAATAATATAATCAATGAAAATGAAGATAAAAGCAATGTTGCTGTTATAACTCACGGCGGAGTGATACTTTCACTTTTGATTTACTGGCTTGAAATGCCAGTATCCAGATGGGGCTCTATCATTCAGGGGGAATGCGCAATAAATGTAGTGGTTGTACACAAAGGTTTCCCTTATATTTTGTCAATTAACTATACCGGCCATCTTAAACCTTTATATGATGAAAGGGAAGATAAGATTATAGAAATTTACAGCAGCCTCAGGGATAAAAAATAAATTAAATTATAAAGTTAAGTAACCGTACCCATAAATTATATAGAGAATTTCAGGATTAATTACTTGAATTAATTATTGATTATTAGTTCTAAATGTTATAATATCCCTAATGATAATAAAGGTAAAAAATTAAGGTTTTTTTATCTTAATATCTTTCTGTTCTACTTTATAATTGTAGAACCTAATTATTAAAATTAGTCCACAGGAGGATTAAAAGATTGAGAAATTATGAATTGGTGGTCATATTTGACCCGACCCTTGAAGAAGAAGCTTTAGAAAAAGAATTATCCAAAATTACCTCATTAATTGAGAAAGAGAAATGCATAGTTTCCAATGTCGATAAGTGGGGAATCCGCAGACTGGCTTATCCCATCAAGAAACAGGAAAGTGGTTACTACGTTGTAATTTATTTTGAAGGAAATAAAGACATTATTTTAGAGCTGGACAGAATAAATAAAATCAATGATAAAATACTGCGTCATCTGATTGTAAAAAGCGATGAATCTTAAGTGACTATAAAAAATCAAAAGAAGGTGGGTATCAATGGCTTTTGGTGTTAATAATATAACTATTTTAGGAAACCTGACCAGAGACCCTGAGCTCAGGTTCACCCCGACCGGGACTGCAGTAGCAAGTTTCGGACTTGCTGTAAACAGGAATATCCAGAATAAAACTTCCGGTGAATGGGAAAGCCAGGTTGATTTCTTTAATGTTACTGCATGGTATAAGCTGGCGGAGAATTGTGCTGAAAGTCTTAGCAAGGGAGATAGAGTCCTGGTTTCGGGCAGGCTTTCACAGGATAGCTGGGAAAGTAAAGAAGGACAGAAAAGATCAACAGTAAGGATTATTGCGAATGTCGTAGCTCCAAGTCTTGAGTTTGCTTCCTGTAAACTGGAGAAAAACCCGCGCGCAGAGGAAGGTGTTTCAGCCGGTAATACTCAAAATGGCGGCAGCATAGAAGAAGTTGACTTTAGTGATGAGGATATACCATTCTAAATATGTTGTGTAATTTAAATCTAAATAAAAAAGGAGAAATATTAATTGGCCAGAAAAAATAAAAATATTAGAGACGAAAAAAATTTGAGAAGTGCAAACGGTTCTGCAACTGGTTTGAGGCAGAGAAGAAGATTTTGTTATTTCTGCAGGGAGAATATTGAGAATATTGATTATAAGAATGCCAGCCTGCTTGAAAAGTTTATTTCCGACAAAGGAAAGATAAGACCAAAGAGATCTACCGGGAATTGCGTACAGCATCAGAAAAAGATAGCAATGGCTATTAAAAGAGCAAGGATTATTGCCCTTATACCTTACTTTAAAAGATAATATGTCCTTTGAAAATTTAAAAAGTACTAAAATTGATAGATTAAATCTGGCATTACTTACTTTGTTTACTTTCTTGTCCCTGGCTTTTGCAGTGTTTATACCGTTCTTTGGGGTGGCGGGGATAATATTGCTGCCTGTTCCGTCTACTATTCTTATTACCGGTGGAAGAATAAGAGACGGTATTATCTGCGCTGTCATAGCCTGTACTGCAGTCGCATTGATTTATTCTGACTTTGTGTTAATGCCGATTATGGCAATTTTAATAGCAGCAATATCTTTTCTTTATAAAAATTCTATTAGCAAAGATAAAAGTAAATTATTTACAATAAGCAGTATATTTTCCGTATTTTGTGGAGCAGTAGTATTGTACTTTGTAATAAACTCGGCGGTCTACAGGGTTAATTACATAAGCGAGTTTATTAAAAGTTACAATACCAGTATTGATTGGGCGATCAACCTGATTTTTGGAGATGAGCTTATTTCAAAATACTCCAGTTTGTTTTTAATTGATGATTCGCAGTTTAGAAGTATGCTGGAACAGTGGAGAAATATTTTAGAATTTATACCCTATATTATCCCGGGGATTTTAATATTTATGTTTTCTTTTATAAGTGTCATTAATTACGCAATAACCAGTAGGTTGCTTGTAAAATTTAATATTAATATAAGGCCATTTATATCTTTTAAAGACTGGGATATTCCCTGGTATTACTGCTGGGGAATGATTCTTTCACTGGTGCTGATACTTATACCTTACGGTGGGCAAAATTTAAGTAAAATACTGGATATTGCAGGATTTAATTTGCTGGCTATTTTTGGGCCGCTGTATCTTGTCCTCGGAGTTTCGGTAATATGGGGATTAATGGAT
This sequence comes from uncultured Actinomycetota bacterium, assembly GCA_964424685.1. Classification (GTDB taxonomy): domain Bacteria; phylum Actinomycetota; class Humimicrobiia; order Humimicrobiales; family Humimicrobiaceae; genus JAQVEM01. The sequence continues at coordinate 5,217 of CAYRJH010000030.1, forward strand.
AAATTTAAAGTGCCGCCTGTATGGAAAATAGGTATATTTATATTACTGGGTTTATTATTAGGAGTTACAATATTAATCCTGCTTTTTATAGGATTAATAGATATATGGATTAATTTTAGGAGGCTGGAGAGAAGACAGTTAGTTTAGTTTTAAACAGAAGATAGATAAGATAGGAGGAGAATTTGAAAGTTATACTTACTAAATATCACGAGAAACTCGGGGATATTGGAGATGAGGTAGAAGTAAAAAACGGATATGCAAATAACTATCTGATACCAAACGATATGGCAGTGCCTGCTACCAGAGGCAACAGGAATCAGATAAAGCTTGTAAAACAGGCAGCCATAAAAGTTGAGGCAAAAAATATAAAAGAGGCAGAAGAGCTTGCTAAAGGATTTGAAGGACTTCAGATTGCCTTTGTTGTAAAAACCGGTGAAGAAGGAAAACTTTATGGTTCCATAACAAATAAAGATATTGCAGAAAAAATCTTTGAGGAAAAGAAGATAGAGATTGACAGGAAAAAAATTGACCTTGAGGAACATATAAAAGAATTAGGGGAATATGATATAGAATTAAAATTATATAAAGAAGTTAGGGCTTCTATAAAGGTAAAAGTAGAGCCGGATGAGGAATCAAGGGAACTTATTGAAGCATATAAAGCGGAAAAAGAAAAAGCGGGTAAACCTGGAGAGGAAGAAAATAAAGCAGATGCAGGGAAAGAAGAAGGTAAAAAGGGGAAAGAAGATATTAAAGACGGCGAGAATCCGGAAAGAATAGAAAAAAAAGAAAAGAAGGAAACAAAAACAAAATCTAAACTAAAAGATAAAGAAAAATAATCCATGCAAGAACAAATCAAAAAAGAAAGAGTGCTTGCCCCTCTTGATACAAGCAGATTGGAGCGGATACCTCCGTATAATATAGAAGCTGAAGAGTCTTTACTGGGTTCTATGCTGATTTCGAGAGATACTATAATATCGATTATTGAGTTAGTGGCAGCTGAAGATTTTTACAGAAAATCCAACAGAGAAGTTTTTAACACAATAATAGAATTATATGTAAAAGGGGAGCCTGCTGATCCTATAACAGTAGCAGACTATCTTAAAAAGAAAGGGCTGCTTGATGAAGTAGGAGGAAAAACTTTCATCCACTCTCTTATAAGCAACATTCCTCTGGCTGCAAACGCTGTATATTATGCCCGGATTGTAAGAAATCATTCTATCTTAAGAAAGCTGATTTATGCAGCTACCGAGATAGCAACAATGGGCTATGAAGTTCCCGATGACCTGCAGTCAACTGTGGATAAGGCACAACAGCTTGTGTTTTCCATATATAAAGATTTAAACAGGGGAGGTGCCGGTGATAGGATTTCTTTGATGAAGGACATAGTTTCAGAGGTTTTCGAGCAGGTGGAAATCTTGCATGAAGCAGGGTCAGATATTTCAGGTATACCATCAGGCTATATAGATTATGATCATTTAACTTCTGGTTTTCAGAATTCTGATTTGATTGTTATTGCGGCAAGACCGGGAATGGGCAAAACTTCTTTTGTGCTTGGTATTGCGAAGTATATAGCAATGAAAGAGAAACTCCCGGTAGCAATCTTCTCATTAGAGATGTCAAAACAGCAAGTAGCACTGAGGATGATGAGCGCAGAATCAAAAATAGACCTGCAGAGGGTTAGAGACGGCAAGATAAGAGAAGAGGAATGGATACAACTGGCAAGATCTGTCGAGAAGCTTGCGGATTGTAAAATATTTATTGACGACACTGCATTCCTGACGATTATGGATTTAAGAGCAAGAGCCCGTATGATGGCCAGTACTAATAATATAAAACTGATAATTGTTGATTATATGCAGTTAATGCAGTCTACCGCTAATTACAGGGGAAACAAAGTACTTGAAATTACAGAAATATCGCAGAATCTGAAAGGTATTGCCAAAGAATTAAATATTCCGGTAATAGCCGTATCCCAGCTTTCAAGAGAAGTAGAGAAAAGGGAGGATAAGAGGCCCAATCTTTCAGATTTAAGGGAATCGGGTTCAATAGAACAGGATGCGGATCTGGTTACATTTATATACAGGGACGATTATTATGCGAAAGATGAGGCCGGAAATTCTGTTAAGGCTGAAATTATTATCGCAAAGCACAGAAATGGACCCATGGGAAGATCAACTCTTCAATTCAATAAAAAAATTGCATTATTTTCAAATATAAGCGAGTCTTATAAAAAGGAAAGCGAGGGTGAGTGAAATGTCCGGTATGGCAGTTATCGGCTCACAGTGGGGTGACGAAGGAAAAGGCAGGATTGTCGATTTACTTTCAAGCCGCGTAGATATGGTTGTAAGATTTCAGGGCGGAAATAATGCCGGTCACACGGTAGTGAAGGGAGGCAAACAGTTTAAACTCCACTTAATTCCATCAGGAATTTTATATCCTGAGGTTATGTGTATCATAGGGAATGGAGTTGTGTTAAATCCTGAAGTACTGATAGAAGAGCTGGACAGCCTTGAAGGTGAGAGAATAAGTACCGATAATTTAAAAGTAAGTTCTAATGCCCATATGGTTATGCCGCATCATATAATCCTGGATAAAGCAGGCGAGCATAGATTGGGTAAATCTAAAATAGGCACTACTCATAAAGGTATCGGTCCGGCATATTCCGAGAAAGCTATGAGAACAGGTATCAGGGTACAGGACCTGCAGGATTTAAAAATATTTAGAACCAAGCTTGAAGAATCTTTAAAAATAAATAATGCTGTTATAGAAAAAGTTTACGGATTAAAGCCGCTGGACCCGGATGAAATCTTTACAAGATATAGCGAATACGCAAAACGGATTGGTAAATATATTGCAGATACCACATTTTTAATAAATAGAGCTCTTGAAGAAAATAAAAGAGTATTATTTGAGGGAGCACAGGGTACAATGCTTGATATTGACCATGGAACTTATCCCTACGTAACTTCTTCCTCCACCACAGCCGGCGGCATTTGCAGCGGAGCCGGGGTCGGGCCTTCCAGACTGGATGAGATAATCGGTGTAGTTAAAGCATATACCACCAGGGTAGGTTCCGGTCCTTTCCCGACTGAGGAAAATGGAAAAATAGGCCACTATCTGAGGGAAAAAGGCTTTGAGTACGGCGCTACTACAGGCAGACCCAGGAGATGCGGATGGCTTGATGCAGTTATGTTGAAGTATTCAGTTATGGTAAATACAATAGACAGTCTGGCTTTGACAAAGCTGGATATACTGAGCGGCCTGAAAAAAATAAAGGTCTGCACCGGTTATAAGTATAAAGGTAAAATTTACAGGGATATGCCCTGCCATCAAACTATTCTGCATAAATGCACGCCTGTATATGAAGAACTCAAATGCTGGGATGAAGATATTAGCGGAGTGAAGAGTTTTGGCGATTTGCCCGATGAGGCTCAGGACTATATAGAAAACATAGAAAAAATTCTTAAGACCCCGGTTTCAATGGTAAGCGTAGGTGCTGAAAGAAATAGAATAATTATAAGAGATGATATTGTAAAAAACAGATTGTTTAATCAAAGCGCAAGATCTACACTTATAATTTGATAAATATCGCAAAAGGAGCAAGTTGAACGTACTGATTATAGGGGGCGGGGGCAGAGAACACTGTCTGGCCTGGAAAATTTCAAAAAGCCCGCTTTTAGATAAAATATATGCAATACCCGGTAATGCCGGAATAGCAGGAATTGCAGAATGCATCGACATAAATACATCAAAAGATAACTTTACTGAAATTATAAAGTTTGTAAAAAGTAAAGGAATAGATTTGACTGTAGTCGGTCCCGAAACACCACTGGTAGATGGGATAGTCGATTATTTTAATAAAGAAGACTTAAAGATTTTTGGTCCCAATAAACAGGCTTCTGCAATAGAAGGCAGTAAAGTTTTTACCAAAGAATTTATGCAGAGAAATAATATCCCCACACCACCAGGGGTTATTTTTGGAAAAACAAATTATAAAGAAGCTATAGATTATATAAAGGAAAGAAAGAAGTTCCCTCTGGTCATAAAAGCAGATGGCCTGGCGGCAGGAAAGGGAGTAGTTATAACAGGAAGTGAAGAGCAGGCCATAGAAGCGGTAAAAGATTGTTTTGTAAGAGACAGGTTTGGAATTTCAGGGGATAAGGTAATAATTGAAGATTTCCTGGGTGGGTACGAAGTATCTGTATTATGTCTTTGCGACGGTAAAAAAATAATTCCTATGACTCCTGCCCAGGATTATAAGAGAATATTTGATAACGATAAAGGTAAAAATACAGGCGGTATGGGGAGTTATAGCCCGGTACCCATGATTAATGATAAAACTTACATGAAAATTTTAAATGATATTGTCTTTGCCACATATAATGCAATATTAAAGGAAAATATAACATATAAGGGAGTTCTTTATGCCGGTATAATGATGAGCGAGGGTGAGCCGTATCTGCTGGAGTATAATTGCAGATTCGGAGATCCGGAAACACAGGTGATACTTCCCAGGTTGAAAGATGATCTTTTACCGTTACTTATAGAATGCGCGGAAGGGAATTTAAGCAAAAAAGAACTCAAATGGGATGAAGGCAAATGTGTATGTGTTATAGCAGCATCTGAAGGATATCCCGAGAGTTCTTCAAGCGGAGATATAATTGAGGGGTTGGATAATTTAAAGAGCAGCGAAGAGACAATTGTATTTCATGCCGGTACAAAGATAACAAATGGTAATATTGTGACAGATGGAGGCAGAGTTCTTGGAGTAGTATCCAGGGCCCAAACCTTTAAGGAAGCGAGAGAAAAAGTATATTCGGCAATACAGGAAATAAATTTCAGGGGAATTCAATACAGAAGAGATATTGCATTAAAAGCGGAAAGGAGTAATTGATGGTTAACGGAGGTAAAAAGGTTGCCATAGTTATGGGCAGCGTTTCGGATGAGAACGTAATGAAGAAGGCATCGAATATTTTAAAAGAATTTGAGGTGGATTATGAGATAAACGTACTATCTGCTCACAGAATGCCTGACAGGACAAGAGAATTTGCCCGTAATGCAAAGGAAAACGGAATAGAAGTAATAATTGCAGGAGCAGGGAAAGCAGCTCATCTTCCCGGTATGATTGCGTCTTATACTACAATTCCTGTAATAGGAGTGCCCATTAAGACTCCTGATCTGGGAGGAATTGATTCCCTTCTTTCAATTGTACAAATGCCCCCGGGTGTTCCTGTTGCCTGTATGTCTGTCGACGGTGCAGCAAATGCAGCAGTTCTGGCTGTCCAGATACTTGCGCTAAAATATGATGACATGGCGGAAAAACTTAAAAAATATAAAGCTAAATTGGAAAAGTAATAAAATCATTTATTTGAGGTTCAGGGTTGACAAATAACAATGAAATAAAGATAAATGTGAAGAATTATGGATTTTATTATGGTGCTAATAAAGTATTATCGGATATAAATATAGACATTCAAAAGAATGCCATTACTGCTATAATAGGTCCTTCCGGGTGTGGAAAATCTACGCTACTGCGGACTTTTAACCGTATGAATGAACTGTTGCCGAATACAAGGGTAGAGGGTGAAATAATAATTGACGGCATTGATATATACAGAGATAATATCGATGTCGTAGACTTAAGGAAAAGAATTGGAATGGTTTTTCAGAGGCCGAATCCTTTTCCAAAGACTATATACGAAAATATTATTTATGGCCCGAGACTGCATAAAAGATATACAAAAAACCAGCTTGATTTAATTGTAGAAGATAGTTTAAAAAGAGCTGCTCTCTGGGATGAAGTAGAGCGTAAATTAAATACAAATGCCCTTGACCTGTCAGGAGGCCAGCAGCAGAGATTATGCATTGCAAGGTTGCTTGCCGTAAATCCCGAAATAATACTTATGGATGAACCTGCATCGGCACTTGACCCGATATCGACACAGAAAATAGAGGATTTAATAGATGAGCTTAAGAAAAATTATACCATAGTGATAGTAACCCATAATATGCAGCAGGCAGCAAGAGTGTCACAAAAAGCTGCCTTTCTTCTTACTGAAAAAATCGGTGAACCGGCAACCCTGATTGAATATGATGACACAAATAAGATATTTACAAACCCCAGGGATAAAAGAACAGAGGATTATATAACCGGGAGATTTGGTTAATCAGATATTTGCTTTTGACATCTCATAATTCATACAATATAATACCTCAATTAAATAAACTAAATTGTTAATGACCTCAATATCAAAAAAGTGCCAATGTAAATTCAGAAATCGGAGGAAATGAATTTATGAAAGAATATCGTCTCACCAAAGAAGGTTATGAAGAGCTTGTTAAGGAAAGAGAAGACCTGATAAATAATAAGCGTAAAGAGATAGCCGTGAGGCTTAAAGAAGCGAAAAATTCAGGCGGCGATTTAACCGAGAATGCCGAGTATGAATATGTTAAAAATGAACAGGCTTTTACAGAAGGCAGAATAGAGCAGATAAACGAGATTTTAAACAATTATATAATTATAAAAAATAAAGTAAGTAAAGGACTTGTGGAATTAGGCTCAATTGTGGTAGTAAGGGACATTGGTAAAAAAAATGAAAAAGAATTTAAAATCGTTAGTTCGATAGAATCCAATCCGGAAAAAAATAAGATTTCCGATGAATCACCAATAGGAATGGCACTGCTTGGTAGCAAAGCAGGCGATGAAGTGCTGGTTAAAGCTCCCAAGGATACAATAAGATTGAAGATAATAACGGTTAAATAAGACTTTAGCCGCAAAGATTAATAAAAGTTAGCTAAAGACATAATTTAACGTTATCAGGTAATGAAGAATAAAAAAGATAACAATTCAAATATTTTAAATGTGAATAATGACAGTAGCAGTGAACTGCTGGCTTTAGAAGCCGGGTATCTGCTGGAATCTGGAGAACCTCTGGCTGAAGCGCTGAAGAAGAAACTTGAAAAAATAAAAGCTTTGAAAAAAGATGGCAAAGTTTTATACAAAACCAGATTTGAAAAAGATACTGATATAGCACATATAAAAGAGAAATACTCAGATTTTAAATCCGGCGATAAAGATGAAACTGTTTTTAAAATAGCGGGAAGACTCATGGGCTTTAGAAAACATGGTAAAGCAACTTTTGCCGATATAAAAGATTTTACGGATAAAATTCAATTGTATGTAAGTCAGAGAGAAGTCGGCGAAGAAATATATAATGAGTTTTTAAATATGGATATCGGTGACTGGACAGGCATAGAAGGAAATGTTTTTGTAACCCATGCAGGCGAACTTTCTATAAATGTCCTGAGATTTGAGCTTCTAAGTAAGGCGATAAGAATACTCCCCGAGAAGTGGCACGGCCTGAAGGATAAAGAATTGAGGTATCGTCAGAGATATCTGGATTTTACCGTTAATCCTGAAGTAAAAAATATATTTTTAACAAGAATCAAGATAATAAACGCCATAAGAGAATTTTTAAATAATTGCGGTTTTAAAGAAGTAGAAACACCCATGCTGCAGCCGATTCCAGGGGGCGCAGCGGCCAGACCTTTTGCAACTCACCATAACGCTCTTGATATTGATCTCTACTTAAGGATTGCCCCGGAATTATATTTAAAAAGATTAATTATAGGAGGATTTGAAAAGGTTTTTGAAATAAACAGGAATTTTAGAAATGAAGGGATATCCTATAAGCACAATCCTGAATTTACCATGCTGGAATTTTATCAGGCATA
>CAYRJH010000031.1:0-12648 GCA_964424685.1 uncultured Actinomycetota bacterium
GAAGCTGGTTGATGTACAGGAAGAAGAGAAAGTAACGGGAAAAGGCATAAAGTACCATGAATTTATATATTTATACAATGATTCTGATAATAATGAATGGGCCGAAGTTATGGCATTTTCCGAGTATAATAACAGGCTTTATATTTTATTTGCTACGGTAATGGATGATTATTTTGATATGGGAGAATCTATATATCTTGGCATTATGGATTCACTGGAGTTTAAATAAGTTGTAAATGCTGATATATGAAGAATAATAAAAATAAAATCTGCATAACATAAAGAAATCATTTCTCCGGATAAAAAAATCAGGCTTCCCGCGAAGATTCTCCGTCACGTAAAATATACGGCTCCATTATGGGATTTGCCTATTGACAAATAATGTAAAATTAAAACTGAAATAGGTACATATATTATTTTTTATATTTTTATAAATAATATTAATATCCCGTATGGAAAATGTTGTTTTCCGTGAAATAAAAAATGTTGACGGTGGTTTAGTTGAAAAAATCGTAGAACTTGAAAAGAGAAATTGCGGAAGAGACGCTTCAATAAACCAGTGGGTAATACCGGTTATAATAAGATACGGGAAGCTTATTGTGGCTAAAAAAACCAGCAGCGGCACAGGCAGAAAAACAGCCGGCAGTAAGAGAAATAACATGAAAGAAAGTGATAATTCCGGTATTATCGGGGTTTGTGAGATTATAAGGAGCTGGAAGAAAGAAAATACCGTATTTATCCACTCTTTTTATATAGATAAGAGTTACAGAAATAAAGGCATCGGCAAAAAGTTCCTGCAGAAGGTAATTGATGTTTTAAAGAAAGATAACATAAAAATAATAGAATTAACTGTTGATTCCGGCAACGAGGCAGCAAAACGGCTCTATAAAAGAACTGGTTTTAAGAAAGCTGGATTCAGGAAAAATGAATACGGCAGGGGCATAGACCGGGATCTAATGATATTAAAGTTATGATTGATTAAAACTATGGTTATTAAAAGTAATTTTAAATCGGGATTTGTCGGACTGATTGGAAGAACCAATGTAGGAAAATCCACTCTGGTCAATAAGATTTTAAATCAGAAAATAGTCATAACTTCCGGGACTGCACAGACCACAAGAGATAAAATTAATTGTATTTTAAACACAAAAAATTCCCAGATAATTTTTGTTGACTGCCCCGGGTTTTTTAAGCCAAAAAATCTGCTCGGGAAGAGGTTGTATGACACTGTTATAAGTGTAATTAGCGATTCTGATGTAGTTGTGATGATTGTAGATGCAGCCGGAGGGATAGGCGGCGGAGATTTTTTTGTTATTGACCGGATAAAAAACAAACCCCGGCCCAGGTTCCTTCTGCTGAATAAAATAGACCTGGTATCGAAGGAAAAGATAAAAGAAGAGAAGGAAAAAATAAAGGATTTTAATTGCTTTGATCATATCATTGAGATTTCCGCCAAAACCGGTGAGAATATTGATAAGTTTTTAAAGCTGCTGGCTGATAAGCTTCCAGAAGGCCCGCAGTATTTTGATAAAAACATTACCACCGATCAGCCCATTGAAAAGATAATTTCAGAGATTTTGAGAGAAAAATTATTTGCAAATCTATCCCAGGAGCTTCCGCACAGTATAAATATCAGCGTAGAGAGATTTGATGAAACCGTGAGCGGCAAAGGCGAGAAATTAATAATTATAAGCTGCAACATTTACATCGAAAAAATATCGCAAAAAGCTATAATCATTGGCAGAGAAGGAAATATGCTTAAAAAAGTAGGAAGAGAAGCAAGGCTGGAACTGGAAGATTTACTTAAGAGTAAGGTTTTTCTTGAATTGTGGGTAAAAGTTGAAAAAAACTGGACAAAAAGTGAACTTTTACTGGACAGATTCGGTTATTGATTATAATTAATCATATATAATTATTATAAAGGTTATAAATGAAAGGCTGGTGATAAAAACGCTAACCAAAGAGCAATTAGCAAAAACTATTGATCAGACTCTACTTAATCCTATTACAACCTCAAAAGATATGGAGCAATTATGCATTAATGCCAGAAAATACCATTTTGCTGCAGTATGCATTAATCCTGCTTTTATAGCACAGGCAAAAAAAATACTCGCCGGAAGTGATGTAAAAATCTGTTCTGTGGTGGGTTATCCATTGGGGGCAAATACTATAGAAACAAAGGTATTTGAGGCGAGAGATAATGTAAAAAAAGGTGCAGATGAACTGGATATGGTTATAAATCTGGGAGCGGTAAAAGGCGGTAATTATGATTATGTAGAAAGAGAAATCAAAATAGTGGTTAATGTGATAAGGCGCGAACAGATAGCCGAATACAATAAACATATTAATATCAAGGTCATAATAGAGACTGCAATCTTAAACAGGGATGAGATTAAAAAAGTATGTTCTATTATCGAGAAATCAGGTGCAGATTTCGTGAAAACATCTACCGGATTTGGCGTAAAGGGTGCTGAGCTTGACGACATAAGATTAATCAGGGAAGTAGTTACAAGGAATATAGGAGTTAAAGCATCCGGAGGGATAAGGACATTCGGCGATGCGCAGGCATTAATAGATGCTGGTGCAACCAGATTGGGGACCAGCAGCGGAGTTAATATAATAAAAGAATACAGTGCTATCTTTGATAAATAAAAAGGTAAAATGCCGTCTTATAAAGCAAAGGCTATTATTCTAAAATCATACAAACTGGGTGAATCGGATAAGATAATTAAGATGTACTCAGATGAGGGAGACGTAATCAGTGCCGTAGCTAAAGGAGCAAGAAAAGTGCGCAGCAGATTTAGCGGAAGGCTTGAACTCTTTAATCTGGTTGAGATGGAACTTGCCAGAGGGAGAAATCTTGATGTTATAAGCCAGGCAGAAATATTAAAAAGCTTTAAAAATATTGCCTCTGATTTCTATAAATTTGTATTCTGTGAAATAATAAGCAAAATCATATTAAAAACCCAGATTCCCGGAGGAGATCTGTCTCCTCTTTTATTTAAATTGATTTATGTCTGTTTCAATGAAATAAATGATACTGAACCGGAAGATATTTCATCTCTTAAAAAGATTATGTGTTTTTTCGGGATAAAGTTTTTAAAAATCACAGGCTTTACCCCTTTGCTTGGAAACTGCAGCAAATGTAATAAAAAATCAGGAAATCTATATTCTTTTACAGTAGAGAAAATTTATTTTTCAGTCAGGCATGGAGGGATTTTATGCGAAAAATGTGCGGATTCTTTGCCGGGCAGGGAAACTTTAAGTGCTTCGGATTACAGGTTTCTATATGATTTATTCAATCTTAAAATTGAGGATTTCAGAGATATGGAGGTAAATTCGGCTACTCTTAAAAAAGTATATAAACTGGTTGAAGATTATATACTTTATCACACCGAATGTGATATAAATAGTTTTAATTACTTAAAGAAAATAGGGGTGTAGCCGGCCTGATTCTTGCTTTTATCGCACTGTGCCGGCTGATGCCATTCCGGGTTTGATTGACTATTAAAATTAATGTTATTAAAATAAGAAACTATGAATTTTCAGGATATTATTTTTAATCTCCAGAAATACTGGGCGGAAAATAATTGTATCATTAAGCAGCCGATGGATCTTGAGAAAGGTGCGGGGACTTTCAACCCGGATACCTTCCTTAAGTGCCTGGGTCCGGAACCCTGGAATGTTGCTTATGTTGAACCCAGCAGAAGGCCGACTGATGGAAGATATGGAGAGAATCCGTTCAGGACCCAATTTTTTTATCAATTCCAGGTTCTTCTTAAACCATCACCGGATAATGTAATAGATCTTTATCTCGGTTCTCTTAAAAGTCTGGGAATTGATTTAAAGCTGCATGATATACGTTTTGTTGAGGATGACTGGCAGTCTCCCACCATAGGCGCCGCGGGTCTTGGATGGGAAGTATGGGCGGATGGAATGGAGATAACCCAGTTTACATATTTTCAGCAGATGGGCGGACTGGTGCTCAAGCCTGTTTCGGCGGAAATATCGTATGGTCTGGAACGTATCGCCATGTATCTCCAGGATAAAGATAGTTTCTGGGAACTCAACTGGTCCGATGGCATAAGCTATGGGGACATACATCTTGAATCAGAAAAACAGTGGTCAGTGTATAACTTTGAAGTGGCAACTATTGAGATGCTTCTTGATTTATTTGAGAAATACGAAAAAGAATTTCATAAAGTTATGAAAAAGGGACTGGTCTTTGTGGGATGTGAATACGTTCTTAAATGTTCGCATGTTTTTAATTTACTTGATGCAAGGGAAGCAATAAGCGTGGCAGAGAGGACTTTATATATTGCCAGGGTAAGAAATCTCGCTAAGCTCTTATGTTCCGCATACCTTAAACAGAGAGAAGAGCTGGGCTATCCCTTGCTTAAGAAGAAATAAAAAAATAAAAAAGAAAAATTATTTGTCAGGAAAATATGGGGAAAAATTTACTTTTTGAAATAGGGACCGAGGAACTTCCGCCTTCCTGTATCGGGGAAGGAGTTACTGGATTAAAAACGGTTCTTGAAAATAAATTGGCCGTGAACAGGCTGGAATTTAGAAATATCCAGGTTTTCAGCTCACCCAGAAGATTGGTTGCCGTGGTGGAGGATTTAAGTGAAATACAAAAATCCGAAGAGAAGACAGTCACAGGCCCGCCGGCAGGAATTGCATTTGATAAGGAAGGAAACCCTACGGAGGCTGCTAAAGGTTTTGCAAAAAGCTTGAATCTTAAAGTAGGAGATCTCGAAAAAATAGAAGTCGAAGGCAGGGGATCATATCTCGGGAAAAGAATCATAGAAAAAGGGGAAAAAACAGCGGACATACTTACTAATATACTAAAAGATTCAATACTTTCTTTAAATTTCAGCAAGCAAATGACATGGGCCGATTATGATATCAGGTTTATCCGTCCCATAAGATGGATTCTTGCGCTGTATGATAATAAGGTAATAAATCTTAACATTGCAAATTTAAATTCCGGAAATGTTACTTTCGGCCACCGCACAATCAGTCCCGACCCCATAGTAATAAAAGACAGTGAAAGTTACTTTAAACTGCTTGAGGATAAGGGCAAAGTCATAGCCGACGGCTTGAAAAGAAAAGAATTAATATCCAGCCAGATAAAAAATCTTGAAGACAAGGTATGGAAGGGCAAATTCAAAGTTGTCATTGATGAAGATTTATTAGAAGATGTAGTGAACCTGGTTGAGATACCAAATGTTATAACGGGAAGTTTTCCCGGTGAATTTCTTTATATTCCAAAAGAACTGCTGATAGAAGCAATACAGCATCACCAGAGGTATTTTGCCGTGCTTGACGGTTCCGGGAATGTGAGCACCCGCTTTATAATTGTGCAAAACGGGGTGAAGGATGAAGGCGGCGTAAAAAAGGGAAACGAGAGAGTGCTTAAGGCAAGATTGAGTGATGCATCTTATTTTTATGAGACAGACCGGAAGCATGATTTCACTTACTGGACCGATAAATTAAAAGGAGTGATTTTCTTTTCAGGCCTGGGAAGCATGTATGATAAAGCTAAAAGGCTGGAAAAAATAAGCGTTCATATCGCAGAATTACTAAAAGAGAGCAGCAGTTTCAATAAAAGCAAAGATAATGATTTATCTAAAGACTTGAGCAGGGCGGGTATGCTGTGCAAATGTGACCTTGTCACAAATATGGTGGTAGAATTTCCAACCCTGCAGGGAATCGTGGGCAGGCAGTATACCCTTGAAAGAGGTGAAAAGACTAAAGTGTCTGATGCTATGTTTGAACATTACCTTCCGAGATTTGCGGGCGATATCCTGCCCTCAAATGATATCGGGCTGATACTTTCTATCGCTGATAAGATCGATAACATAACCGGAATGTTCTCGTTGGGTAAAATACCTTCCGGTTCAGAGGACCCTTTTGCATTGAGAAGAAAAGCTTCAGGCATTGTTCTTTCCATACTTAAAGGTAAATATGATTTTAATCTGGATAATTTAATTGATTACAATATGAAATTATTTAGCGGATATCCTGATTTTAAAGATAAGCAAGACCGGGGAATTGCGGGAGGAATTAGAGATTTCATTATAACAAGGCTTAAGTTTATGCTTGAAAAGGAAGAAAGAAGGCTCGATATTCTGGATTCAATCCTGGGCTCAGGATGCAGTTCCATTCTTGATATTAACTTAAGATATAATGCCCTCGAGGGATTTATTAAAGCAGCAGATATTAAAAGAATCTCATTTCCCATGATAAGGTGTAAAAATATAATAGGCAAAGAAGAATCCAGGGAAGTAAATCCGGGATTACTTACAGAAAAGTATGAAAAAGAATTATTTTTATCCATAGGCAGAAAGGAAGCTTCACTAAAAAATCTTATAGATAAGAAAGATTATGAGCCCGCCCTAAAAGAACTTTATGAATTCGGCGATATTGTGGATATTTTTTTTGATAAAGTCCTTGTTATGGATAAAGATGTAAAAGTAAGGTCCAACCGCATTAATTTAATAAGGAAAGCAGTCAATCTTTACCTGATGGTTGCGGATTTTTCAAAGCTAACTACGGATAGCAATTAGGCAATTAACATAAATTATTCTTTTTTTATATTTAATATTTAATACTCTTAATTTTTTTTTATTTTTCTGTTATCATATTTCAATTTGCATTTTTAAGATTATAAAATTAATTTAGTATTTTAAAAGTAAGAAAGGGTTTGATAAAAATGGCTTCAAAAAAGTATGTTTATTTTTTTGGCGAAGGTACAAAAGAGATGAAAAGACTTCTTGGGGGAAAGGGAGCTAATCTATCGGAAATGACAAATATCGGACTGCCGGTGCCCTCTGGTTTTACCATAACTACAGAAGTCTGCAATCTTTTTTATGAACTGGGAAAAAGATATCCTGAAGGTCTTGATACCCAGATTGAAAAGAATTTAAAAAAATTGGAGGAGAAAATGGGCATGGGTTTTGGAGATGAACAAAACCCGCTTCTGGTCTCTGTAAGATCCGGTTCAATGTTTTCCATGCCCGGCATGATGGATACGGTATTAAATCTGGGTTTAAACGATAAAACTATAATTGGCCTTATTAAAAAGACCAGGAATGAAAGATTTTGCTGGGACTCGTACAGAAGGTTTATACAGATGTTCGGTGATGTTGTAATGGGAGTGGAAAATGAAGAGTTTGAAAAAGCTCTGCAGGCAAGAAAGGACAAAAAAAAGGTTAAGTATGATACTGAATTAGATGCACAGGATTTAAAAGAACTGGTAGAAGATTATAAGAAAATTATAAAGAAAGCCAGGGGAAAAAGCTTCCCTCAGGACCCGCTGGAACAGCTGAAGATGTCTACAGATGCAGTATTTGGTTCCTGGAACAATAAAAGAGCGATCTCTTACAGGAATCTTAATGATATTCCTCATAATCTTGGAACTGCAGTAAATGTGCAGGCAATGGTTTTTGGAAATATGGGGGATAATTCGGGGACCGGTGTTGCTTTCACACGTGATCCGGCAACCGGCGAAGATGTATTTTATGGAGAGTATTTAATAAATGCCCAGGGTGAAGACGTAGTTGCAGGAACAAGAACTCCAAAGCATATTTCTGAGCTGAAAAAAGAAATGCCCAAAATTTACAAACAGTTAATCGATATAAGGAAAAAATTGGAAGAGCATTACAGGGATATTCAGGACCTCGAGTTTACAATTCAGGAAGGTAAACTGTATATACTTCAGACCAGGACCGGTAAAAGAACGGCAGCTGCGGCACTAAAAATAGCAGTTGATATGGTTAAACAGAAATACATAGATAAAAAAACCGCGGTAGCAAGAGTTGAACCGCAGATGCTCGATCAGCTATTGCATAAACAGCTTGATAAAAAAGCTAAAGAAAAAGCGGAATTACTTGCAAAAGGGCTCCCTGCATCTCCCGGCGCAGCACTGGGCAAGGTTGTTTTTGACGCTGATACGGCTGTAGAAGAAGCAAAGAATGAAAAAGTAGTTCTTGTAAGAACGGAAACATCCCCTGAGGATATTCAGGGTATGGCAGTGGCGCAGGGAATTTTAACTGCAAGAGGAGGCATGACATCACATGCCGCTGTTGTTGCGCGGGGCATGGGCAAGAGCTGTGTTGCCGGAGCTGAAGGAATCAAAGTATTTGAAAGCAAGAAGTATTTCGAAGTAAGCGGCAGCAGGATAAATAAAGGTGACTGGATAACTCTTGATGGCTCCACGGGAGAAGTTTTCAAGGGCAGGATTCCGGTGGTGGACCCTGAGATAGGAAAAGATTTTAAGGAATTTATGAGCTGGGTTGATAATTATAGAACTATCGGAGTAAGAGCCAATGCCGATACGCCAAATGATTCTAAAGTTGCCCTGAACTTTGGAGCAGAAGGTATAGGGCTTTGCAGGACAGAACATATGTTCTTTAAAGCAGATAGGATAAAAGCTATGAGGAAAATGATTGTAGCAAACAGCAGGGAAGAAAGAAAAAAAGCCCTGACGCAACTTCTGCCAATCCAGAGAAAAGATTTTATGGAAATATTTAAAGTGATGAATAACCTGCCAGTGACTATAAGATTACTTGATCCGCCTCTTCATGAATTCCTGCCCAATACGGATAAGGATATCAAGGAAATAGCAGGAGAGCTTGGCCTGGGATTTGATGAGCTAAAAGCGACCATTAATTCTCTTCATGAAATGAATCCAATGCTGGGGCACAGGGGATGCAGGCTTTCAGTGACTTATCCTGAAATTCTTGAAATGCAGGTCAGGGCCATATTCGAGGCTGCAGCTGAACTTACCAAAAAGGGGTATAAGGTTAAACCGGAAGTAATGATTCCTCTTGTAGGAAGTGTAAAGGAAATTAAGCTCCTAAAGGAACAAATAGTTAATATAGCCAGAGAGGTAATGAAGAAAAAGGATAAAAAGTTTGATTACAAAGTAGGAACAATGATTGAGGTTCCGAGAGCCTGCGTTGTAGCTGATAAAATAGCGGAAGAAGCAGAATTTTTCAGCTTTGGGACAAACGACTTAACGCAGATGACTTTCGGATTTTCAAGAGATGATGCCAATAAATTTCTTCCTGCTTATATAGAAAAAGGAATACTGGAAAAAGACCCGTTTGCCACAATTGATATAGAGGGGGTCGGGCAGTTAATTAAGATGGGTGTGGAAAAAGGCCGGAAAACAAAGAAAAATTTAAAGATTGGTATATGCGGAGAACACGGCGGCGACCCCAATTCAGTGAAGTTCTGCCATATGGTAGGAATGGACTATGTAAGCTGTTCGCCTTACAGGGTCCCTGTTGCAAGACTTGCCGCGGCCCATGCTGCTCTAAAGGAAAAAGAATAAATAATATTAAAAATTCTTTAAAAATCCGGGAATAACTCTATTTTAAAGAAATATATTAGTGGTAAAATAAGTTTTAAGTCTGTTACTATTATTTTTAATATATTTTAACTTCGAAAGAGCAAATGGGCAGAAGTTTAAAAGAGGGCGAAGTAGAGGAACTAAAATCCAAAGCGGATATTTACAGTATTATATCCAGTTATGTAAAACTGAAAAAAACAGGCAAAAATTTTACAGGCCTCTGTCCTTTCCATAAAGAGAAGACACCGTCTTTTACAGTTGATACTTCAAAACAGCTTTACCACTGCTTCGGTTGCGGGGAAGGCGGTGACTTGATAAGCTTCATAGAGAAGATTGAAAATATGGAGTTTGTAGAGGCTGTAGAATTTCTGGCAAAAAGGATAGGTTATAATTTAAAGTACAACAGCAGTGGTTCCAAAGAATCGTCAAAACTAAAAAACAGGCTGGTTGAACTAAACGAGCAGGCTAAAAAATATTTTAATTACATACTTTTTAACAGCAGGAATGCACTGCCTCCTTTAAATTATTTAAAAAAGAGGGGTTTCACAGAGGATATCTTAAAAGAATTTGAAGTCGGCTTCGGTCTGGACACATGGGACAGTTTTTCGAAGTTTGCAGCAAAAAGAGGGTATAAGGCTGAAGAACTGATACAGTGCGGGCTGGCTATTGAAAGTTCAAAGGGCGGCAGCGGTGTATACGACCGGTTCAGGGGAAGGATAATGTTCCCCATTGAAGATATAGTAGGAAAAACAATTGGTTTTGGCGGAAGAATAATTTCCGGGACCAGCAAAACCGGAGACCAGAAAGCTAAATATATAAATACACCGGAAACGAAGCTTTATTCTAAAAGTAAGAATATATACAGGATATTCCAGTCTAAAAATCATATTGTCCAGGAAGATGAAGTGCTTATAGTAGAGGGTTACACGGATGTAATGGCTCTGTACCAGTCGGGGATTAAAAATGTGGTAGCCAGTCTGGGTACTGCCCTCACTTCTGACCAGATAAAACTTCTGGGGCGGTTTACAAAGAATATTGTACTGGTTTTTGATAGTGATAAAGCAGGCATGGACGCTTCGTTGAAGGGGATTGAAAGATTAAAGGAATACAATGATAGGCTGGATTTATTTTATGAAAATAATTTAAGTATCAGGGTAGTGGTACTTGAAGAGGGTTATGACCCTGCTGATTTTATATTTAAGAAAGGTAAAGAAGCTTTTGTAAAGAAGGTTGAAGATTCACCGGGTATTATAGATTTTACTATTGACGTAATTGTAAATAAATATAATATAAGTAATCTGGCAGGTAAACTTAAAGCAAGCGATCACCTGATAAGATTCATATCAACTCTTTCTTCGGGGATAATTCAGGAGGAGTGTATAAAGAAAGTGGCCCAGAAATTAAATCTAAAAGAGAGCCTGCTCCTGGAAGAAATGTTAAAGAAAAAATATGAAAAAAGAATTGATCAGACATCCCGGGGCAGAGAGTATGGAAGCAAAGAAAATGAAACTGGAGCCGGCGATATTGTCCCGCTCAAAAGAATTGAAGTAGAGGCATTAAGGTTAATAATAAACGGTCCCGGAAGCAGGGTTGATGAGCTGCTAAGTCTTGGGCCAGATTATTTTAGATTTGAAGATACAAGGGAGCTTTATTTAGTTATTAGAGATGAGATTACAAAGGCGGGAAGTGGTGGCAAAAAGGTAAACTTTCCTGTTAAAATTACGTCTGGGGCAATAGAAAACGAAGATGTTAAGAAATTATATAATTCTATTTTGTTTAGTGAAGAACACTTTACGGACCAGAATATAGATTTTGTTGCCAGCGAAATAATAAATAATCTCAAAGGAATCCGTATTGCAGAAGAAATTGAAGATATAAGAAAAAAAATGATAGAATATGAGAATAACAGGAATATGGATAAGGGCGTAAAAGACGAAGAACTTATGGGCAAGTATGACCGGTTGTACCAGAGATTGATAGAGCTGGAGAAAGAAAGAATAAATTTAAGGATAATTTAAATTTAGAGATGGATTTAATATGAAAAGAGGATCAGAATTTAAAATCGAAGAAGTAAAAATGTTGATTAACAAAGGTAAAACTGACGGTATCCTGGCTGCAGAGGAGATTGCTGAAACTCTTTCAGATATAGAACTTTCCAAAGAACAGATTGAAAATATCTATGATGTTATTCAGAACCTGGGAATAGAGATTGCAAGTGAAGAAGACGAGGGCGCTGAAACCGGAAGCCAGGGTAAAAAAAGTGGCGAGGAGGTTCCGGGCAGGGGGCTTGACCTGACTGTAAAATCTCCTACAAATGATCCTGTCAGGATGTACCTTAAGGAAATCGGGAAAGTAAGGCTCCTGACTGCTTATGAAGAGGTTAATCTTGCAAGGAAAATTGAAGCCGGTGATCAGGAAGCTAAAAGAATGCTGGTTGAGGCTAATTTAAGGCTTGTGGTAAGCATTGCTAAAAAGTATGTAGGAAGGGGGATGCTGTTTCTGGATCTCATTCAGGAAGGCAATCTCGGCCTGATTAGAGCAGTTGAGAAATTTGATTATAAAAAGGGTTATAAATTTTCTACCTATGCCACATGGTGGATCAGGCAGGCCATAACAAGGGCGATAGCTGACCAGGCAAGGACTATAAGAATCCCGGTGCATATGGTAGAGACTATAAACAAGTTAATAAGGGTGCAAAGGCAGCTTCTGCAGAAATTGGGAAGGGAGCCTACCCCGGAAGAGATTGCAAGGAAAATGAAATTTTCGGCAGAGAAGGTAAGGGAGATTATGAAAATATCCCAGGAGCCTGTGTCTCTTGAAACTCCTATCGGGGAAGAAGAGGACAGCCATCTGGGGGATTTCATAGAGGATTCTGAAGTTGAAGCACCGTCTGATGCCGCTTCTTTTACCATGCTTCAAGAGCAGCTTCAGGAAGTTTTAAATACATTAAATGACAGGGAAAGAAAAGTCATCCAGTTAAGGTTCGGGCTTCAGGACGGCCACCCCAGGACTCTTGAAGAAGTGGGCAGGGAATTTGGAGTAACCAGGGAAAGAATAAGGCAGATAGAGTCAAAAACCCTGGGAAAATTAAGGCATCCGAATAGAAGCAGCGTATTAAGGGATTTTCTGGAGCACTAAAGTTAGCTGCAGGCTGCTGCGGTTTTTATGGCTAAATTGCTATTGAAATAAACTTCTTATATATTATAATAACTTATCGTGCACTATCCCAAGTTCCCCGATAGCTCAATGGTAGAGCATTCGGCTGTTAACCGAAGGGTTGTAGGTTC